>JAUNTR010000026.1:6122-10842 GCA_030538575.1 Cruoricaptor ignavus
CCACAAATTATGGCAAGTGGTTTTTCTTTTTTATCAGAAATAAGGATAATTTCATCTTCCAAATTTTCGGTAGCGTGGCTGATAACCGATACATCTAAAGCGGCTAAAATATCTTTGGGAGCGTTCAAAAAACTGGGAGAATCGTGGTTTCCTCCAACGATGATAATATGCTGGCAACCGATATGTTTTACCTTAACCAAAAAATCATAATACATTTTTTGCGAAGTGCTATTGGGCGAAGCTGTATCGAAAATATCTCCTGCTATAAGTAAAATATCAATAGATTTTTCTTGTATTATAGCGATTAACCAATCTAAAAATGCGGTATGCTCTGCCAGTCTTTCTTTTTTGGAATAAAGCGTTCTGCCCAAATGCCAATCGGAAGTGTGTAGTATTTTCATTGCTATTATTTGTTGAGTTGAATTGGCTGAGCCATTGTAACTTTAATTAAAATTAAAAAAAATCTTTGAACGGAAAGTTACAAAAAATTTCTACAAAATCATATTCTTATTATTAATTAAGAAAAATCCTCACTTAACTAAAAATGAGGATTTTATCTTAAATTTAAAAAAATTGAATTTATCTTAGAGTTCTAAGGCTCTTCTTTCATTACCATCCATTAGGAACTCAACAGGATTATCCAATGCTTCTTTTATAGCAACCAAGAAACCTACGGATTCTTTACCATCGATAATTCTGTGGTCATAAGATACGGCAAGATACATCATCGGGCGAATTTCCACTTGCCCATTGATTGCCACAGGTCTTTGGATAATGTTGTGCATTCCCAAAATCGCAGATTGCGGCGGATTGATAATCGGTGTGGAAAGCATAGACCCAAATACGCCACCGTTGGTAATGGTAAACGTTCCTCCTGTCATTTCATCTACGGTAATGCTTCCGCTTCTTACTTTATCTGCAAGAGTTTTTATATCGGCTTCTACGCCACGAAGTGTCATATTTTCGGCATTTCTAAGAACGGGAACCATAAGACCTTTCGGACCAGAAACCGCAATAGAAATATCACAGAAATCGTAATTTACTTTGAAATCTCCATCGATAGACGCATTTACATCAGGGTAAAGTTGCAATGCTCTGGTAACCGCTTTGGTAAAGAATGACATAAAACCTAAACCAATGCCGTGTTTTGCAGAAAATTCTTCTTTATATTGTTTTCTTATTCTGAAAATTTCAGACATATCCACTTCATTGAAAGTCGTTAGCATCGCTGTTTCGTTTTTCACAGAAACCAATCTGGATGCCAATTTTCTTCTAAGCATAGAAAGTTTTGTGGTCGTCATCGCACGAGAACCAGACGTAGCAGAAACTGTACCAAATGATGGTGTTGCATTCACGGCGTCATCTTTGGTAATTCTACCATCTCTGCCCGTTCCTTGTACTTGGGAAGCGTCTATTCCTTTTTCGTCCAACACTTTTTTAGCCGCAGGAGATGGTGCACCAGTTGCGTAGGTTGTTGGTTTTGGTTCTTCTTTTTTTACTTCTTGCTTAGGAGTTTCTTCTGCTTTCGGTTCTTCTTTTGGAGTTTCAGTAGGTTTTCCGCCTTCTGGTTTTGCAGCACTTCTATCGATAAGGCAAACGACCTCTCCTACTTGTACAACATCGCCTTCTTCGGCTTTTAGGGTAATTACACCGCTTTCTTCGGCAGGAAGTTCCAGCGTTGCTTTATCAGAATCTACCTCTGCAATAGGTTGGTCTTTTTCCACATAATCACCGTCTTGCACTAACCACGTTGCTATTTCTACTTCTGTGATAGATTCTCCCGGTGAAGGGACTTTCATTTCTAAAATTGACATATCTTATTTTTTTATTTCGGATTAAAAATGATTAATTAAAATACTTTACGATTTTTAATTTTCAAAAATACGGTTAATAATTTGAGTTTGATTTCTCTCAAACATTTTATGACTACCAGGAGCAGGTGCACCACTCGGTACAGGCGATACTACTTGGATTCCTGTATCTCTCAGATTGCGAAGAATATAACTCCAAGCACCCATATTTTCGGGTTCTTCTTGTGCCCAAATAATTTCTTTTCGGTTGCTGTATTTCGCAAGGATTTCTTCCATCTTATCTTGCTGTATAGGATAAAGTTGTTCCATTCTTACCAAAGCAATATCCTCTCTTCCTGTTTCTTCTTTTTTCGCTAAAAGGTCGTAGTAGAATTTACCCGAGCAAAGCACCAATTTTTCTACTTTATCGGCTTGTGCCGTAGCATCGTCTATAATCGGTTGGAATTTTCCGTTTGCCAAATCCTCAAAAGTAGAAATAACTTTCGGGTGTCTTAGCAAAGATTTTGGCGACATTATTACCAATGGTTTTCTGAATTTCAGTTTCATTTGGCGACGCAAAATATGAAACAAGTTTGCAGGCGTTGTACAATTAGCAACGATAATATTTTCGTTGGCACAAAGCGTTAAAAACCTCTCTAATCTTGCTGAGGAGTGTTCTGCTCCCTGTCCTTCCGAACCGTGTGGTAAGAGCATTACAAGACCATTTTGGATTTTCCATTTTTCTTCTGCTGCAACCAAATACTGATCTACAACAATCTGAGCTCCGTTGACAAAATCGCCAAATTGTGCTTCCCAAATCGTTAATGTATTTGGTGAAGCCATAGCATATCCATAATCGAAACCTAAAACGCCATATTCCGAAAGGTGAGAGTTATAAATATCGAATTGGCTATCGGAAATTTGTCTTAATGGGATGTATTCTTCCTCGTGGTCTTCGGTTTTCAAAACAGCATGACGGTGAGAGAATGTTCCTCTTTCCACATCTTCCCCAGAAATCCTTACACCTGTACCTTCGGTTAGCAAAGTGGCATAGGCCAACCATTCGCCAATTGCCCAATCCAAAGTATCAGCTTCTATCATCTTCAAACGGTTATCGAACAAACGATTGATTTTGTTGATGAATTTTTTATCCTTTGGTAAAGTGGACATCTCGACAGCTAATTTCTTTAATTTATTAATGTCAAAAGACGTATCCACCGTTTTTTGTAACTCTCCTTTTTTAGGAAGTAAATAATCTTTCCAATCTTCGCCCATAAAGATATCCATCGTGTTTTTCTGGATTTCCTTAGATGCATCGAAGTTTTCATCTAACAATGCTTTGAACTCGGTTTCCATTGTTTTCAAAACCTCATCGGAAACTACATTTTCCTTGAAAAGTTTATCCTTATAAATTTCCCTTGGGTTCGGATGTTTAGATATAGTTTTATAAAGATTTGGTTGGGTAAATCTCGGCTCATCACCTTCATTATGCCCATATTTTCTATATCCTAAAAGGTCGATGTAAACATCTTTGTTGAACTTCGCACGATAATCCGCTGCAAATCTTATAGCGTGTACCACAGCTTCTACATCGTCTGCATTCACGTGCATTACAGGAGAATCCGTTACTTTTGCAATATCTGTACAATAAATAGATGAACGAGCATCTAAATAATTGGTTGTAAACGACACCTGATTATTCACCACAATATGTACGCTACCACCTGTTTTGTAACCGTCCAAAGTCATCATTTGTGCTACTTCGTACACAATGCCTTGCCCTGCAATTGCACCATCTCCGTGGATAACAATCGGTAAAACTTTGGAGTAATCGCCTTCGTATTTATGATCTACTTTGGCTCGGCAAATCCCCATTACCAAAGACGCAACAGTTTCCAAATGCGATGGATTTGGAGTAAGGTTGATAGAAACCTCTTCCCCATTTTCGGTTTTTATTTTTTTAGAAGAACCAAGGTGATATTTTACATCTCCCGAGAATACATCTTCCTCGAACTCTTTTCCTTCAAATTCGGAGAAGATTTGTTTGTAAGATTTCCCGAAAATATTAGATAAAACATTCAGCCTTCCACGGTGTGCCATACCCAAAACTACCTCATCTACACCAAGTTGCGAGGAGCGTGTAATCAGTTGGTCGAGTGCGGGAATTAGAGACTCGCCACCTTCCAAAGAGAAACGTTTTTGTCCTACAAATTTGGTATGCAAATAATTTTCAAACGCAACAGCTTGGTTTAATTTTTTCAGGATTTCTATCTTTTCGTTCGCAGATAGATTGGCGTGATTTTCATTAGCTTGTAACCATTTCTTTACAAAGTTTTTTTCTTCCACGCTTTCCATGTGCATATATTCTACACCGATGGAAGAACAATAAGCTCTTTCTAAATGATTAATAATCGTTTGCAAAGTAGCAGCCTCAGGCATTCCTGTTTCGGTAGCACAATTGAATTTTTTATCCAAATCTGCCTTAGACAAACCGAAGTTTTCTAAATCCAAAGTTGGTACATAGTGTCTTCTTTCCCTTACCGGATTGGTTTTGGTAAAAAGATGCCCACGCTGTCTGTACGCATTGATAAGGTCTAAAACCTTAAATTCTTTTTTTATATCTTCTGATACTTCGCCATTTGCCACGGCATTTTGGATTTGCTGAGTTGGCGTTGCAACGTAATCTGCTGCCTCGCCATAGTTCTCTAAAGCGAAATCAAAACCTTGAAAAAAGGCCTTCCAAGAAGGCTCTAACGAATCTGGGTATTTTAAATACTGTTGGTACAAATCCTCAATAAATTGAGAATGTGCTGCGTTTAGGAATGAAAATCTGTCCATTATTTACAGTTATCTGTTCTACTAAATATGTTAAGTTACAAATTTAAGAAAAATATATGATATTAAGCATATAAATTTGCCTAAGGTTGAAA
>JAUNTR010000026.1:10942-17462 GCA_030538575.1 Cruoricaptor ignavus
CGATTTTTATAAGCACCTTGGTAATAAATAACGTATTGCTGGGAAGCATTCACCGTACGGAATGTGAAGTTGTTATCGGAAATTCCTGTTCTTTTGGACAACGGAATGCCGTAGAAATAAGACACTTCTTTGTCCTTATAATTATTAGCATCGGTCAATAATTTTGGCAATCCGAATTCATCATCATTTTTCCCCATATCTATGGTTACAAAATTATAAACTTTGCTGTGGTTCATCGCAATATTTTTTATAAGAGCATCGCCTTTGTTAGATGTGCTTACATTTACACCCAAAAGCAGTTCGCCTTCGTTTTTTTCGACCATTAGGCTATCGTATTTTATAGCAGAAAGTAGGTTGTCTTTATCCACTTTATTCCCCAACAAATTGGTAAGTGCTGTAAAACTTTTATCCAAATTATCTACAAAATCGCTCTCTGTCCAAAGATTTGCCGAGCGTTCTAACCACGAGCGTTTTGGTGTATGTACAAACCAAATGAGCTTGGTTTTTTCGGGAGAAATAGATTTGAATTTGATATTGATACGGTAAGGATTTTCATCTTCACCCTCGAATAACTCGTATTTCAATGTGCTGTACGGGTTTTCGTATCGGATGAACATTTCGCCACTTTCTCCAGATTTTTTATTATTAAAACTAATAGCCGAACCTTGTCCTTCGTATGGCGTAAAATAGGCAACGGAAAAATCTTGTGAGCCTGCGAAATAATGATTCCAACGGGTGAAATTTTGGAAGTTATTGAACTGAGGATACACTTTCTCCAAAGGATAATTAATTTCTTTTTCTACGGTAAACGATTTGCTTTCATCCACAAAATACATAGATGCCGAGTAAAATCCTAAAAGGAGTAATAGTATAATGATAAAAAATTTAATCCAACGCATTCGGCAAAATTAAAAATAAAAAAAAGAGTAACCAACGATTTGTGATTACTCTTTGAACAAAAATGTTATACAGTATCTACTGAATTTGTGTTCCGTTTTGTATAATGGCGTTTTTCTTCACGACAATAATTCCGTCTTTTATGGAATGGGTTTCGTAATCGCCATCTTGCAGATGTTTGCCACCGATAATCCTCACGTTGTCCCCAATTCTACAATTTTTATCGATAATCGCTTTATCGATATAAGAATATTTGCCGATACCCATATTTGGGATACCTTTTTTCTCATTCTCCAAAAGTGCTTCTGCTCCTTCGTAATAATCGCAACCCATTATGTAAGAGTTGTTTACAGATGCTCCTTTATCTATCCTTGTTCTATTGCCTATAATAGAGTTTTCTATTTTATCCGCCAAAATAATACATCCGTCGGAAATGATGGCTTTGCTTACATAAGAACCATTGACCTTAGAAGGAGGCAACATCCTCGCCCTGGTATAAATTGGCGTTGTAGAAAACAGATTGAATTTTGGCAGTTCGGCGGTCAAATCCAAATTCGCCTCGAAGAAAGAATCTATCGTTCCTATATCTGTCCAATAACCATCGTATTGGAAACTAAGCGTTTTGTAACCGTTTTTAATCGCGTTTGGAATCAATTCGCCACCGAAATCGTCGCCTGCATCTTCATCAAAAATTTTCTTTAAAACTTTTTTGTCAAATACATAAATCCCCATAGAAGCCAAATATTCTTTGCCCTCGCTTTTGCTTTTTTCTGAGGTGTCGGATTTCCAATCTTCTAATACATCAGATTTAGGTTTTTCTATAAAGGACTGAATATTGCCCTCTTCATCAGATTTCAAAATCCCAAATCCTGGTGCATCTTTGGCATTTACAGGAATGGTTGCTATGGTAATATCTCCATCATTTTTCTGATGAAATTCTATCATTTCCCTAAAATCCATTTGGTACAATTGGTCACCCGAAAGTATAAGAACATAGTCGTAATCGTACTTATCCATATGCTTCATACTTTGGCGTACAGCGTCTGCCGTTCCTTGGTACCATTTATCGTTTTCCACATTTTGCTCGGCTGCCAAAATATCTACAAAACCTTTGCTAAAAATATCGAAGTGATAAGTATTTTTGATGTGAGAATTAAGCGATGCCGAGTTGAATTGTGTAAGCACCAAAATCTTGTTGTAGCCGGAATTGAGACAGTTGGAAATCGGGATATCTACCAACCTGTACTTACCGGCAATTGGCACTGCAGGCTTAGAACGAGAGTAGGTTAAGGGAAATAATCGTGTTCCCCTTCCGCCTCCTAAAACAATTGAAATTACGTTTGCTTTCATAATAATTTTTGATTTAATTTTACCTGATTATTTTCTGTATAAAGATACGTAATTTTCAGCAGATTTCTCCCAAGAAAAATCAAAATTCATATTATCTTTTATGAGTTTTGTCATCAAATCTCTGTAACTGTAGATTTGCAATGCTCGGTGTATGGCATTTACCGTTGCATCGGCATTGGCATCGGCAAAATTCAATCCTGCTCCGCCTGTGGTTATATCTTGCACAGTATCCTTCAATCCGCCTGTATATCGTACGACAGGTACGGTTCCGTATCGCATAGCGTACATTTGGTTCAGCCCGCAAGGCTCTACTCGAGATGGCATCAACAGAAAATCTGAAGCAGCATAGATTTTATGAGAAAGTGCTTCTTTGTAACCCAAATCCAAAGCGAAGTTGGAGAAATGATAACTAAGGTCTTTCAAGCGGTCTTCCACATATTTATCTCCCGAACCCAATACTATAATATTATGTGCACCATAGGTTTGCTGTATGCTTTTCCAAACAATTTCGGGGAGCAAATCCGCTCCTTTTTCTCCTGCAAAACGCCCAATAAAACCGAATAACGGCAAATCGGGATTTAGACCATATTCTTCGCATAGTTGGACTTTATTTTTGTATTTGCCCTCCACAGCGTTTTCTATATTATAATTAAAGCTAAGCATTGGGTCGGTTTCAGGATTCCAAACCTCAGTATCTATTCCATTGATGATGCCGTAGGCTTTGGCATGTTCTTGCCCGACCAAAGATTCCAAACCTTTGAAGTTATGGAAAAGCTCTTGCAAATAACCACCCGAAACAGCATTAAAAGCATTACAACATTTCAGCATCGTAGCTAAAGGATTGATGTAACCACCCCAATCTAAAAGTTTCAGATGATTCGCCGAATCCACCCAAGGGAAATATTCCAACATCGACCAATGCATTTGCCCCTGATATTCGCCATTATGTATTGTACCGATAGTTTTTACGCCTTTCAGAAAACTAAATTCCGGGCAATGCTTTACCATAAAAGGGACTAAACCTGTGTGATAATCGTGGCAATGCAAAATATCAGGACGAATTTGCATCGCAGACAACCAATGCAAAACACCGTGCTGAAACGCCAAAAACTGCTGATGCTCATCCCAATATCCATAAGGATTTTCTCTATCCAAAAGTCCAGGTATTTTTACTAAATAAAGTTCGAAGCCCAAAACATTCGTCCGTTCCTTTTGCACAATTACCTGAAACATATGATTACTCTGATGGATAAACCCATCGAAAACGGTTTCAAAATCATTTTCTCTTACAAAAGGGCGATTGTACCAAGGCATTACGACTTTGGCATCTATACCTTCTATTTTGTTTTGATATTTGGGCAATGCTCCTACCACATCTGCCAGTCCACCTACTTTTGCAATAGGATAGCACTCCATAGAAAGGTGAAAAATTTTCATATTATTTATTTTTTGTTCAAAGTTTAAAGTTTAAAGTTCAATTCTTGATTCTTGGTTCTTGGATCTTGACTCTTAGCTCTCTTCTGTCTCAGTACGATACCTGACAAAGGTGGCAGTTTTAGGATAATTGCATTTGGTCGGAACATCCATTCATCATCTTCCTCATCTACTATTTCGGCTTCTACTCCGCTTCCGCCATATTTTTCATCATCAGAATTAAGGACAACTTCCCAAGCCGTTCCTTCATTCACACCTATTTTATAATCGAAAACTCTTGGGGTAAGGTTCAGGACAATCATCATTACATCGTCTTCCGAATTGCCTTTTCTTAAATAAATGTAAATGGAATTATTGCCATCATTAGCTTCCACCCACTCGAAACCATTTGGGCTAAATTGATTTTCGTAGAGTGCAGATTCTTCTTTATAAAGATAATTAAGGTCTTTCACAAAATCTTGCAAGCCTTTGTGTATAGGGTATTGCAGAAGATGCCAATCTAATGACGCTCCGAAATACCATTCGTTGGTTTGCCCAAATTCATTACCCATAAATAAGAGTTTCGCCCCAGGATGCGTAAACATATAAGTATATAATGCTCTCAGGTTTGCAAATTTTTGCCATTCATCACCTGGCATTTTGTATATCATACTTGCTTTGCCATGAACCACTTCATCATGAGAAAGTGGCATCATATAATTCTCATTGTACACGTACATCGAAGCAAAAGTAATCTTGTTATGATAGTATTTTCTATTAATAGGATCTTCTTTGAAATAAGCCAATGTATCGTGCATCCAACCCATCATCCATTTCATTCCGAAGCCTACACCACCATCGTGTACAGGTTTGGTTAGGGCAGGAAAATCCGAACTTTCCTCAGCAATTGTCATTACATCAGGGTAATATTTGTAAACCGCTGTATTGAAATTTTGTAGAAAATCTTTTGCTTCTAAATTTACATTTCCACCAAAAACATTGGGTTCCCAAGCACCTTCGTCTCGAGCATAATCCAAATAAAGCATAGAGGTTACGGCATCTACTCGCAAGCCATCTGCATGGTATCTGTCCAACCAAAACATAGCATTGGAAATAAGGAAAGACTTCACTTCATTTCTTCCATAATTAAAGATATGCGAGTTCCATTGTGGGTGAAAGCCTTTTCTTGGGTCTTCGTGTTCGTAGAGAAATGTGCCATCAAAATAATGCAAACCATTGGCATCTCCTGGGAAATGAGATGGTACCCAATCTAAAATAACACCGATATTATTTTCGTGTAATTCATTAATCAAAAACATTAAATCCTGCGGTGAACCAAATCTGGAATTTGCCGCATAAAAACCTGTAATCTGATAACCCCAACTTGGGTCATAAGGATATTCCATTATCGGCATAAACTCAACGTGGGTAAATCCCATTCCCTTAACATAAGGAACTAAACGCTCGGCAATTTCTCGATAATTGAAAAACTTTTTCGGGTCGTCTGTCCCTCTCATCCAAGAACCAAGATGCACTTCGTAAACGGATAATGGTGCTTTTAGGTTATTATTTTGGTATCGGTTTTTCATCCACTTTTCGTCTTCCCATTCAAACCAAGTTGTGGAAACCAAAGAAGCGGCTTGTTTGTTTTGTTCCCAACTGAGTGCGTAGGGATCGCTTTTTTCCAACAAATCGCCTTTGTAAGTTCTTATTGCATATTTATATAGTGTACCCCAAGATAATCCAGCGATAAATCCTTCCCAAATTCCAGATTCGTCCCATCTTGGGAATAGTTTGTGTTTTTCGGAGTGCCAACCATTGAAATTTCCAATCACAGAAACTTCTTTGGCGTTCGGAGCCCAAACTGCAAAATAAACGCCTTTCTGCCCGTTGTGTTCTACGGAATGAGAGCCAAATTTTTCGTAAAGACGATAGTGTTTCCCTTCTCGGAATAGATAAATATCGTGGTCGGTAAATAGTGAGTACGGTTCTATATTTTGCATAACAAATCTTTACTTTTATAAAATCATACCAATTTACGAATATATTTCTTAACAAAAATACTTTTATTAAAATTTAACGAAAAATTATTATTCGATTTTTTTATTTTTAATTAAAAACAAAATATAATATAGTAAATAAGCCATATTTCAGAAAAATTTTTTATTTTTATGCATTAAATTGAAAAAACTAATTGCACGAAATGAAATTTAATCTTTTTGTAAAAAATAATGACGATAGAGCGATATACATTACAGGAAATTTCAATAAATGGAATCCGAAAGAAGACCGCTTTCAACTAAAACAAATAAGCCCAAACAACTATTATATAGAAATAGATGAGCATCTGCTACCCGAAAAAGTGGAATACAAATTTACGAAAGGCGGATGGGAAAATGTGGAATTAGACCTGTACGGCAACATTACTCCAAATAGAAAAATCCTAAAATCACAAATAGAAACCAATGATGTTGTAGAAATGTGGCGTTTCAATTGGGGACCTTTTAAGGAAAAATATATCCCGAAAGTAGAACTTATTTCTGAAAATTTCTATATGCCACAACTCGACCGCTACCGAAAAGTTTGGGCTATCCTACCCTACGACTACGAAATTTCGCAGAAACATTATCCTGTTCTCTATCTGCAAGATGCCCAAAACCTCTTCAACGAAGGTTCGCAGTACGGCAATTGGGAAATAGATAAAAAACTTTCTATACTTGCGGAATACGGCAGAGGCGACCTTATCGTAATTGCAGTGGAACACGGTAGCAAAGACCGCATCAACGAATATATTTTTGATAATAATGATGTGGCACAAAACTCCGAAGGCAAAAAATACATTCGGTTCATTACCGATACT
>JAUNTR010000360.1 GCA_030538575.1 Cruoricaptor ignavus
TAAGGAAAGATGAAATCCAGCGAATAGAACTTTTTGCTACGGCAATGAAATATCAGCAAGAAATAATGATAAACGACCCTGTGGCATTGGATTTAATTTTGCAGATTTCTAAGAGCAACACCTCTGTTCCCGTCATTATTGTAGATGATAAAGGAAAACCGATTGGCGAGGAATTTATGGCAAATATTCCACAAGAAATCGCAAAAAATCCTAAAAAATTGCAGTCGATTTTACAAGAAATGAAATCCACTTATCCGCCTTTTGAACTTATTTTGCCCGGAGGAAACCAGTATGTGTATTACACCAATTCCCGATTGCTCAATCAGTTGAAATATTCGCCGCTTATTTTGGGAACATTGGTTTTTGCTTATATCGTGTTTTCATTTTGGTTTCTTCGCACGATAAAAAGAACCGACGAAGGCTTTGTTTGGGCAGGTCTTGCGAAGGAAACCGCACACCAAATCGGTACGCCATTGTCGTCTATGATTGGCTGGATAGAAATTCTGAAACTGGAAAACGAGAACAGCGAAGGCGTTTCCGAAATAGAAAAAGATATTAACCGACTGAAAACCATTACGGAACGTTTCTCCAAAATAGGTTCTGTTCCAGAACTGAATGATTTTAATTTGAATGAAACTTTGCAGATTAATTACGATTATTTACAATCCAGAATTTCCCGAAAAGTCCTGTTTTCAATTGATTTACCAAAGTTGGAAATCCTTGTTCCTCATAACAGAATCCTCATTAGTTGGGTGTTCGAAAACCTTGTGAAAAACGCCGTAGATGCAATGAAAGGAGAGGGCGAACTGCAAATTGCGATGTACGAAAAAAACAAAAATATACTGATTGATATAAAAGATACAGGAATTGGGATGACAAATTCACAAGCGAGAAATGCCTTTAAACCAGGATTTTCTACCAAGAAAAGAGGTTGGGGATTGGGACTTTCTTTAGCTAAAAGAGTGATAAAAGAATACCACAACGGCGACATAAAAATTGCCCAAACCGAAGTAGGAAAGGGCACAACTTTTAGGATTATCATAAAAAATGAAATGCGGTAAACGAAATTCTGCAATGCTATCTTTGGACAAGTTGAAGATAATTATTCTCAATTTTTACATTGAAATTAATTTCGGCTTTTAATGCTCCAAAAACCTTTAATATGGTGTCTATTGTTGAGCTATTTGCACTACTTTCAAGTTTAGAAATTTGAGATTTTTGAACACCAACAAGTTCCCCAAGTTGCTCTTGGGTTAAATTTCTTTCCTGTCTTGCGGTTTTTATCATTTTTCCCAAAACATCCATCTTCAACTCATATTCGTATTCGTCTCTTTCTTTCGTTCCTGCTTTTCCGATAAACTCATCTTTCATTTCGTCAAGAGAGTAAGACTTTATTTTTTGTTTCGCCATTTTATTTATTTTTAAAGTAGTTTTCCATAATTTTTTCTGCTTTGTCAATTTCCTTCAAGGGAACTTTACTTACTTTCTTTTTAAATCCGTGAGTTGCAAAAACTAAAGTATTTCCCTTTTCGGTTTTATCCCAAAATGCAAGAAGTCGGATTTGAATTCCTGCATATCTTGTCCTAAATTCCCAAATATTTTCATTTAATTTTTTGAAAAGTTTTGGATCGTTAGTTTGCTCTGCTAAATCAATATTATAAAATATTTTTCGTACAATTTTAGAATCGAGACTTTTGATAAAATCTCTTGCTTCTTCCAAAAATTTAGTTTCAAAATATTTCAATTCATTAAACTTTCGACAAAGATAAAATAAAGTTTCCAAATTTAGAAACTTTATTGTTGCTTTTTTCAGAGTATTAAAAATTATTTTCTAATCTTTTAATTCCTTAAAATCAATATAATAATTTTTATCAAAAATTACAATTTCATTAGGTTTTAGTGGAATATTTTGCCAATTATTATTTGGATTGATGATTGTTCCGTTCTCTAATTTTATTGGTAATTTGAAGTTGTTAATCGTGTTTTTGTATCTGAAATTCAGTTGGTTATCTTTAATGAAATATTCCAAAACAGGGATTTTTGTCGTTCGTAAATATTGGTCGAAAATCATAGAAAAATCAATACCCGATTCTTTGGAAATATATTCTTCAATTTGTTTGGAAGTTACTGTTTGATGGCGAAACTTTTCATTAAGACCTCTTAAGATTTTCCGAAATTTTTCATCTTGATTAATGACTTGGTGAATCGTGTGCAACATATTTGCCCCTTTGTAATACATATCGGTACTCCCGTGGTTTCTTACGCCGTAATTTCCAATCA
>JAUNTR010000361.1 GCA_030538575.1 Cruoricaptor ignavus
TTGGTTTTCAGATCCTCTCGCAGATCGTCTTCTGTATATTTTGCCATATTTTTTTTAATTAAGAGATTAGGAAATTAAATGATTAAGAAATTAGATTGGATTTATTCATTAAAATTGAATTATGAATCCTTCAATATCTTATACTATTTACTTGTTTCCTGTATTATTTCTCTCTAAATATTTTATAAAATGATATATTTCCTTACTTATTTCAACACAAGATTCATTAAAGTTAATAAAATCTTGTTCATTAATTTTTTCTAATCTTAATAGAATTTGCAGTAGATTGCGAACCTCTGCACAACTGCCTTTTGCAATCCACAAAAACCTTACAAATTGCTTATTGCTATTGTATTCCGAACCTTCAGCAATATTATTTGAAATAGATAATGTTGCTCTTTTCAGCTGATCTACAATTGCATATTCTTTTCTAAACTGTTCTTTTTCCAACAATTGAAAAATCTGCACTGTAAAATTTACAGTTTTTTGATAAATAGGAAATCGCTCAAAAGAAACCGTCATAATCTTCTTAATTTTTCACACAACCTAATTTCTCAATCACTTAATCTCCTAATTCCTTAATTCAACTCAAAGTGAAAAACTCTCTCCGCAGCCGCAGGTTCTCGCAGCATTGGGATTGTTGAAAACAAAGCCTTTCCCATTCAGTCCGCCAGAATATTCCAAAGTTGTTCCCGCAAGATAAAGAATAGATTTTTTATCTACAATTATTTTCACGCCGTTGTCTTCAAAAACTTGGTCGGTTTCGGTTTTTTGGTTATCAAATTTCAATACATATTCCAACCCCGAACAGCCACCGCTTTTCACGCCAACTCTTATGTAATCGGCTTCGGGATTATAGCCATCTTCTCTCATTAGGATAGCGGCTTTTTCTTTTGCGTTGTCGCTTACTTTAATCATTGTTTTTATTTAGAATGATTTCACATTGCAAAAGTACGAACTAAAAAACGGATATTCAAATATAGCTCTTTATTTTAACTATTGTTGTGATTGATGAATTCTTTTTTTTCACTTAATAAAGATTAGTTTTTGTAAGTTTGTAGAAAGTTAGTTTATTGATTTTCATATGAAAACACCATCGTATTTTTGGATTTTTGTGCTTATATCCAACATTATTTTCGCCCAAACGAAAGACTACAATGTCGTAAATGCATTGGATGATATACCGAAAGATTTGTCCGAAATTATTTTTGCCAAGTCTAAAATTTCCCGAACGGCACGCAATTATCCATTGCTTTAACAGAAAATAAAAAGGTAAATTATTATGGTATTATAAAAATAAATGACAGCATAAAATCAACTAAAAACGAAAATAAAGTTTTTGAAATCGGCTCTATTTCCAAAGTTTTTACGGCTTCGGTTTTGGCATCGCTTATTGAGGAAGAAAAAATAAATTTGATGAAAGAAATTCAAACGTATTATCCATTTAGTTTTAAAGATGATATTAAAATTAGTTTTAAAAATTTGGCTAATCATACTTCAGGATTATCTCGCTTGCCCGAGAATTTAGACTTAGGAAATGAACATAATCCTTACGCTGATTATGATGAAAAGAAACTATACGACTATTTGCAACATATTTTGAAAATGGAAAATGAAGCTGGGACAACATACACTTACTCGAATTTAGGATATGGTTTGCTATCTCATACACTTGGGTTATCGCAAAAGACAAGTTTCCAAAATTTATTGCAAGAAAGGATTTTTGATAAATATAATATGACTAATTCTTACACCAATTCTGAAAACCTAAAATCCAAACTTGTAAAAGGACAAGATGCAAGCGGAGCTGTTGTACCTAATTGGGATTTCGATATTTTTTTAGGAGCGGGTGGCATACTTTCTACAACGGAAGATTTGGCAAAATTTGCATTAGCTCAGTTTGATAAAAAAAATAATGAACTGAAACGGACAAGAATATCCACTTTTGAAATTAATGAAAATATGAGTGTTGGTTTGGGTTGGCATATCTTAAATCCTCAATCCAAAAATAGTTTATTTTGGCATACTGGCGGAACGGGCGGTTACAGTTCCAGCATCTTCATTAATCCTGATAAGAAAACTTCTGCCATTGTATTGTCGAATGTTTCTGCATTTCATCCCGAAACAGGGAATATAGAAAATCTGTGCTTTGAACTCATTCACAAAATTTCAAACTAACAAATTCGCTTTACACCAAACTATTTTTGTCAGCATAATTTAGTTTAAAGAAAATAGCCGTCATAATAGAAAATGCCAAAAGCGAAC
>JAUNTR010000362.1 GCA_030538575.1 Cruoricaptor ignavus
AGTAAAATTCCCTCGTCCCAACCTCGGATAACCATACCGTTCCCCACAGGAAATTCTATCGGTTCTCCTCTTTTGAAAGAGTTGTCGAACTCCGTACCATTCGTTAGTTTACCTGCATAGTGTACAGCAACGGTGTTTCCTTTTTCTGCTTTTTTGCCTTCGCCTTTTTTAGTAATTTTGTATAGCAATCCCGATTCTGTGGTTTGCATATCGGCTTTCAGCTCTTCCAATTGCTTTTTGGCTTCCGCTTCTTGTTTTTCTACAAAAGCTTTGTTGTTTTCTTGGATTTTGGTTTTACCATCAAGGAAAAGTTTAGCAGCATCATAATTTTTATATTGGTCTCCTTTTCCGAAAACAGAAACTTTCTCTAAAACCACATCGGTTTTCGGTTTATCTTGTGCACCTTTTTCTACGGTTGCAATGGTATCAATCACGCTTTCGCCATCTACAACTTTACCAAAAATCGTATGTCTGCCGTCTAACCAAGGCGTTGCAACTTGTGTAATGAAAAACTGAGAACCATTGGTATTCGGTCCAGAATTTGCCATAGAAAGGATGCCTTTTCCTGTGTGTTTCAGGTCGTTTTTTTCATCCTCGAATTTGTATCCCGGGTCGCCCATTCCTGTTCCTTTTGGGTCTCCACCTTGTATCATAAAGTTATCGATAACCCTGTGGAAGATAGTTCCGTCGTAGAAAGGTTCGCCTTTCTTTTTTGCGGTATTTTCTATTTTACCTTCTGCCAAACCTACGAAATTTGCTACGGTTACAGGAGATTTTTCATCTTCTAATTTTACCAGCATATTTCCTTTGGAAGTTTGGAAATTTGCGTACAAGCCGTCTTGTAATCCGGCGTAAAGTTCTTTGTCTAAATTCATTTTTTTATATATTGGTGTACAACTTATTAGCGATGCTGTAGCGATTGAAATTAATAATTTGTTTTTTATATTATTCATAATCAATGGTTTGTAATTTTTATAATTAAAGGAACATCGTTGGTTATTTTATCATTATCCCCATAAGTTCCGTAGGCTAATGTTGAGGGAACCAGCAAAGTTGCGTGTTCATTTTTTTCTAAATATTTCACGATGTTTTCTACCGCTTTCAGTTCCTCAAATTTCCCCAAAAGTACGTTTTTTCTTTCAATTGGTTGGTCGTAAACTTTTGTTCCTGCAAAATCATAAATAAGATATTCGTAAGAAACCATTTCGCCCTCTTTTTTCGGATTTCGATTTTGTAAATTCGGAATATCTGCCCAATAATTTAGTGGCATAGCATAAAATTTTTGTTCTTGATTTCCTATCCATTCCTCGATTTGCGAGCGTTCCATTTGGTTCAGATTCTTAATTCTATTTTGGGATTGTTGCATATCTTTTTCAGATAAAATACCACCAACAGGCGGATGCACAGGTTGTTTGGCACATCCCGATAAAATCAATAAAAATACAAATGCGAAAAATATTTTCATAAGTTTTGCGAAATTAAGCATTTTCTACAATTTTGAAGAATAAAATAAAATATTTTCGCAAAAAACACCTCCCGATAAATAAAAACCGAGAGGTGTTACAAACATTAAACTTAAATTAAACTTATTATAATCAGTTGCTTTTTATTCTGGAAGAATAACGCCATCTACAAGATGCACAATGCCGTTAGATGCAGGTACAGAAGCAATAATATTCACGGTTCCGTTTACCGTAGGTTTGTCGTTTACCATTTTTATAGTGATAGATTTGCCATCTACCATACCAAGATTTTGCCCATCGGATAATTGGTCGGTTTTCAGTACGCCAACATAAGTGTGATGCCCCAAAATATCTTCTAATTGTCCTTTGTTTTCAGGTTTCATCAGGTTGTCCAAAGTTCCTGCGGGAAGTTTATCGAACGCCTCGTTTACGGGAGCAAACACGGTAAAAGGTCCAGCATTACTCAGCGAAGTGGCTAATCCTGCAGCGTTTACGGCTTTTACCAAAGTAGATAAATCTGCTGTTGCTACGGCTAATTTTACAATATCTGGTGCACTATCTTCATCAATTACAGATTCCTGTCCGCCAGCACTTACCGTAGAAGTTGGTTCTGTTGCAGGTGTACTTTCACTTTTTTTGCACGAAAATAATGCTAAGGAAGCGAGTGCAAGGATAAAAATTGGTTTTCTCATAGTCTTATTATTTTTAATATTAATAAATTATTTTCCTTTTAAAATTTTTGATAAAACTAAGACTAAAATGTATTTTGAAGGTATGATTCCAATCATATTATTAT
>JAUNTR010000363.1 GCA_030538575.1 Cruoricaptor ignavus
CGTTTTATCAAAACTATCTTGCGGACGAAGGATGGTTGCAATCGGTTTGAATGCAGTACGAAAATAGACATCCATCCCATTAGAAATGCCACCTTGTATGCCTCCCGAAAGATTGGTTTTCGTAGAAAAATCTTCATTGAAAAGGTCGTTATGTTCCTTTCCCGTCATTTTTGCACCACAAAAACCGCTACCGTATTCAAAACCTTTTGCGGCATTTATATTCATCATTGCTTTACCCAATTCTGCTTGCAACTTACCGAAAACAGGCTCGCCAATACCAATCGGCAAATTTCGGATAACGCAAGTAATCGTTCCACCAATTGTGTTGCCTTCTTTTTTTATTTCTTTTATTTTTTGCAACATTTTTTCTGCCGTTTCTTCATCGGGGCAACGCACATCATTTTGTTCCGTTTTACCAAAATCTAAATCCTGATAAGGTTTCTTGCAAAAAATATCACCAACCGAAGATACGTATGCATTAATTTCAACTTCTTTGGGAAGAATTTGTTTTGCCAAAGCTCCTGCTGCAACCCAATTAATGGTTTCTCTGGCAGAGGATTTACCTCCACCACGATAATCCCTGAAACCAAATTTTTGGTCATAAGTATAATCTGCGTGAGAAGGACGATAGGTGTCTTTTATATGATCGTAATCTTTGGATTTTTGGTTTTCGTTTTCGATAATAAAACCAATTGGTGTTCCCGTAGTTTTACCATCGAAAATCCCTGAAAGAAATTTCACGGTATCGCTTTCTTTTCTTTGAGTTACGATACTGCTTTGTCCTGGTTTTCTGCGATCCAACTCGCTTTGTACTTTATCCAAATCCACCACCAAACCCGCAGGGAAATTATTAATAATACCTCCGTAAGCCAAACCATGGCTTTCCCCAAAAGTGGAGAGCGTAAGAAAATTGCCTAATGTAAACATTCCACAAATATAAGGAATAATCGTTTGCCTTTAAAATTCTATTGAGAAAGTTTTTCCGATGCCTTTATTTCAGATAAAATGGTTTGCAGTTTTTGTTGGTCTTCCTGCGATAATTTTTTCCAAATAAGACCATTATGAATATCCTCTCCTACTTTCTGTGGAAAAATCCCAAGTTTGTAATTTTCTCCCATAAAATAAGGAGAAATAGCAGGTTGAGGAATATCGAAACCGACAGGATAACCGATAGGAACATTGAACTCTAAATTACCAATTGTATGCGTTTTGTATTGATTTAATTGAAAGAAAGAAGGTTTGTAGAACTGTTTTTTATCAAATCCGTACATAAAACTCCCGACCCGAAAACTTGGAATTTGCTTTTGCAAAAACTCAGGAAAAGATAAGCAACCGAGAATAGGAATGCATAAAATCGTAAAAAAACTAATCGCTTTTTTCTGAGAAAATCCCTTGAAAAACATCACAAAAACAACGACAAAAAAGACATCTATAAAAAACCGATATTGTGCGGAAAATACAAGAACTAAAATGGTTTTCAGTAAAATTGAAATGTACAAAATCGTGATTATTTTTTCTTTTTTAATGAATGTGAAAATGGTAAATACCAACAAAAACAAAACGAATAAAATATGTATAAATGATTTTATTCCATCTAAAAACAGCCAATTAATCATCATTTCCGAAAAAGAAAAATTTTGAATTTCGGTAAGACTATATTGCATATCATAAGTTTTTTGAATGGCGGTTTCCGAAGAAACTTTCAAAAATTCGGGATTGGGTTTCCAACCAAATGATAAATCTAAAACCTGAACAGGAAAAACAGGATAGCCAAATGTCCAAATATTTTTAATGAAAAACAGAAATAAAATTGCAATACCAAAAATAATGGAACGCCATTTCCCTCCTTTATTATAAAAACACAAATGCACAAAAGAAAAAATAGGCAACCACAACATTGTCGGTTTTATACAAAATACAAATACCGAAAATGCAAATAGTAGTGGGGAATTTTGTTTATTTAATAATTTTCCCAGCAAAACCAAAGAGAAAATAATCACAGGCAAATCGGGACTTGGCGATTGGGAAAACAAATAAAAAATCGGTAAAAAACACAAATGCAACCAACTTTTTTTCTCGAAAATATAGATGAGATAAATAATGAGCAACACGGCATTAATCCTAAGAAAACTATCGCTAAAATGTGAAAATCCCGCTTGGAAAATATGCCAAAAAGACATTTGCCCCAATGTGATTTCTAAATTAGAAACACCTTTGGTTAATCCAAATTCCGAAAGCCAATTAATCG
>JAUNTR010000364.1 GCA_030538575.1 Cruoricaptor ignavus
CTTTGGTATATCATAATAATTAGAGTTTTGTATAATGCAAAAGTACAATGTACAATGATTTTTTAATTGAGAATAAGAAACTGTTATCGTGCTATTTATCTCGGTTTTTTCTGTTGAAGATAAAGGGTTTGCCCAGCTTTTAGCATTTCATTATTATTCATTCTGTTTTTGGAATATAGTTTTGCTAATTTAATTCCAAATTTTTGGGAAATGCCATACATGGTTTCGCCTTGTTTTACGGTGTATTTAGCAATGTTTCCGTTGTTGGATTTTGCTTCTAAAAAAATAATATCGTTGGCAACCAATCGTTTTCTGTTCAGGTCATTCCATTTGATGAGTTTGTTTTCCTTTATTCCGTATTTTTTTGCGATAAATGCAATATTGGTTTCAGTTGGGATAATTACGAATTTTTTTGCACCATTAGGATGATTTTTTACTAAAATCCCATTTAGCAATTCGGTTTTGCTTTTTGGCGTTTCTGTCCTTTGTGGGATTGGTTTCGTTTCCGTTTTTTTAGTTGGAATTATAGGCGTTATATTTTTTTTCTCATCATTATTTTTAGCTAAATAATTTTTGTCGTTTTGCAATTCTGGATACAGTTTTAGAATGGTATATTGTGTTTCTTTGGAACTTGTGTTATCAAATTCATAGAGTTTATGTTTTTCAATTTTACTGATGAGGATATGGGCGTATCTAGGGTTGGTAGCGTATCCTGCTTTTTTCAATCCGTGAGCCCAAGCTTTGTAATCCTTCATATCTAATTTGAAAAGATTTTGATAATATTTTCTAAACCTCAAAAATTTGGAATGGTCTTCGTAGGATTCCCTTGGGTCGTTGTACACACGAAAGCATTCGTTGGGAGCATCATCGGTATGTTTCATTGTTTTGCCAGTCCATTCTTCCTTACATTTTATACCGAAATGGTTGTTGCCTTCTTTCGCCAAACGGCTTTGTCCGCCACCTGTTTCCAAAAGTCCTTGTGCCAATGTAATAGATGCCGGGATTTGGTATTTCTCCATTTCTTCCACAGCGTATTGTGCAAATGCTTGTATGTATTGCTCTTCTGTACTCCAAGTTTGTGCTTGGGTTTTGGATAACAACAATATGGCAAAAGCCAAGAATAATTTTTTCATACCTTAATTCAATTCAAAATTTAAAGAAGTTTTTCCTTGTTTTTTCAGCATTTGGTTCACACCGTTTATACCTTGCAATCCACCTGTATGAAATGCCAAAATTTTGCTTCCTTTCGGGAAAAAGCCGTCTTCTATCATTTCCAAAAGTGCCATCATCATTTTTCCTGTATAAATCGGGTCTAACGGAATATTGTATTCGCAATAAAACTCATTTATAAAACGGATTTCCGCATCGGATATTTTGCCATAACCACCAAAATGAGCTTCTATAAGATTGAAGTTTTCTTTGCCAGATAATCCTGCAATTTTTTCCTGTAAAGAATCATCTGCCACAACTTTGAAACCCAATACTTTCTGATGTTCGTCTGCAAATTTGGATATGCCTGAAACCGTTCCGCCTGTTCCAACTGCGGTGCAAAGATAATCAAATATCCGAGTATCTGCATTCAGCATATTTTGTATGCCTTTCACGGCATTTTCGTTCGTTCCGCCTTCGGGAACAACTAAGGCTTCGGGGAATTCTTTTTCGAGTTCTTCCGTTAGATGTTTTTTATTTCTATACTCATCACGAGAAACGAACCGAAATGCCATTCCGTTTTCAGAAGCGAGAAATAGAGTAGGGTTGTCTTGCCAACGATAGGCGATTTCTTCTCCTCGAATGATGCCAAGTGTCGGGATTTTATGCTGTTTGCCAAACGCTGCCAAGGCTGCGATATGGTTAGAATACGCTCCACCAAAGGAAATAAGCAATGGATTTTTGGGCTTGGTTCTTATGTAGTTATTCACATTGTGCAGAAGTTTCCAGTATTTGTTGCCCGAAATCTCAGGGTGTACCAAATCTTCTCTTTTCATAAAAAGTTGTACACTTCCCACAATCGGGATTTCTACAATCGGGAGTTTTTTGTTTGGGATTTCTAATTCTTTAATCATAATGAAAAGATTAAATCACAAAGTTATAAATAAAAAATAGGTAGATAAATTATTTTAAAAACTCTTTGTTAAAAATTGAAATAAAACGCTTATTTTTGTCAATAATCATTTATAAAGAAACAATGACATCACGATTTTTATTTTTAGCGATTTGTCTTTTTGCTCAAACTATTTTTG
>JAUNTR010000365.1 GCA_030538575.1 Cruoricaptor ignavus
TCGGTAGATTCGGGGTTTAGGATACGCTCCTCTCCTCTTCTTATAGCGATTACCAAACCGTTGGTTCTTTCCCTTATTCCAGATTCTTTTATAGAAAATCCTTTTTTAGGAGAATTTTCATTAATGAGGATTTTGCCCAACTTCACTTCATCATCTTCTTTTTCTGGGATAATTTCATCTACTGCATCAAATACGGTTTTGAAAACTGCCATTTGGTCATCAGTCCCAATAATTCCCACATCGTCATAAGGCATTAAAATCTGGTATCGGTTTGGCGTATGGATGACTTTATTCCCTCGTTTTATATAGCCTACATTTATCCCATATTGTTCTCGCCAAGCCAAATTCTGCAATGGTTTTCCTAAGAAATCTGCATTGGCACTTACCTTCAATTCGACAATATGCACGTCCCAAGCCGCCAATGTATTGGTAATATTTGGATTGGTAACTACGCTGTTTTTTCGGATATTTTTTTCGTGATTTTCTCGCGTGTTTAGGTTTTGTATAAAGCGTTTTTCGATATTGGAATAAAGGTTTTTAATTCTTTTAGAAAAAACAAAAAGCAACACAATAGCAATAGGAATTGTGATGAAAAAAGAAATACTGGTAGATGCAAATCTGTCTAAAAATCCACCAATAATCAGGATTCCTAAAAATACACGAAAAGCTTCTAACATCAGTAGTGGTCCTCGGTTATATTTGGTTTTTCGCCAAAGTTCTTCGTACATTTCAGATTTTGGTCTTTTTACCATAAACGCCCAAAGGAAAGGCAATGCAGCCATTAGTGGTAAAATATTCCCGATTAGGTTTTTCAGCATATTATCATTTATCTGCTCATTAATTATCGGAATAACCAAATTAGAAAACAAGAGATAAATTCCTATAATCACAATACCATTTACCAATAAAATCCTTGAGTAATCTTTCAGCAAAATCTTCCAGCCATTTTCCACTTGGATGCTTTGTGTATCAGATGAATAATGGTTAATACGTTCCAACCATTTCGGTGGAATTACTTTTACCAACCAATCATAAAACGGTTCTGAAAACTTGATTAAATAAGGCGTGGTAAACGTAGTAACTGCCGAAACACCAACTGCTACGGGAAATAGGAAATCGGAAATGACACCGAGTGAAAGCCCCAATGTTGCGACAATAAATGCAAACTCACCAATCTGTGCCATACTCATCCCAACTTGAACGGAATGTTTCAGCGGTTGCCCGGAAATTAATGCTCCAAGTGCCGAACTAAACATTTTCCCAACCAAAGTGAGTATCGTAATTACAAAAATCGGGAAACCGTATTGCACCATTTGCTCGGTATTAATCATCATCCCGATGGAAACAAAAAATATGGCTGCAAATAAATCTTTTACGGATTTCAGAGTGTGTTCCACTTTTTCTGCGGCTAATGTTTCTGCGAGCAAAGAACCCATTACAAATGCCCCAAGTTCTGCGGAAAAGCCCACATTCACAGCGATAAGAACCATTCCTAAACAAAGTCCTATGGAGAGAATAAGGAGAATTTCCTCGTCCAACAATGTTTTTACTTTCTTCAAAAAAGTAGGGAGAAGGTAGATGCCCAACAAAAACCAAAGAATAAGGAAAAACAATAACTTACCGATGGTAAAAAGTATATCTCCCCCATCTATAGAATTGGTAACTGCAATGGTGGAAAGTAGCACCATTAGAAGGATGACGACAATATCCTCGACCACCAAAACACCAAATACGGTTTTGGCGAAACTCTTGGTTTTCACGCCCAATTCATCAAAAGCCCGAATGATAATTGTGGTAGAAGAACTGGCGAGCATTCCACCGAGAAACATACTATCCATAGTACTCCAGCCCAATGCTTTACCTGTAAAATAACCACCAAGCGTGATGAATATAATTTCTACAAATGCCGTAATAGATGCCGAACCACCAACGTTCATCAGTTTTTTGAAACTAAATTCTAATCCCAAAGTAAATAGCAGGAAAATAACGCCAATTTCGGCTAAGGTTTCTATATTTTCTTGGTCGGCAATGGATGGAAATATTTTGAAATTAGGACCAACCAAAAACCCTGCAATAATGTAGCCTAAAACCAAAGGCTGTTTTATCTTCCTGAAAATAAGAACCACAAAAGCAGCGACAATTAGTATTAATGCTAAATCTACAATAAGTTTGGGTAAGTGGTGCTCCATACGATAAATTTGTTGTAAAAATACAAAAAAGAAGATTTACCTAAAACA
>JAUNTR010000027.1 GCA_030538575.1 Cruoricaptor ignavus
TTTTATCCGTTATTTTTTTAGATAAAAACAAAGAACTCATCATCGGAACATAAGTGAGAGAAAGGATAAATGCTCCCAACAATGCAAAGATAACGGTCTGTGCCATTGGTTTGAACATTTTGCCTTCAATCCCTTGCAACGTGAGTATCGGTAAATAAACGATAAGGATAATGATTTGTCCGAAAACGGCAGAGTTCATCATTTTTCCTGCTGAACTATTCACTTCCTCATTCATCATCGATTGAGAAATGGTTTTGCCTACATATTTTTTTAAGTGTTGTAATCTGTGCAAAACGGCTTCTACGATAATTACCGCACCATCTACAATCAACCCGAAATCCAACGCTCCGAGGCTCATCAAGTTCCCTGAAACACCAAAAATATTCATCATAATAATGGCGAAAAGCATAGACAACGGAATAATGGAAGCCACAATGAAACCTGCCCTGAGATTTCCCAAAAACAAAACTAAAACGAAAACCACGATAAGTGCACCTTCCAACAAGTTTTTGGATACGGTATCTATGGCATTATTTACCATTTTTGTTCTATCGAGAAACGGTTCTAAAACCACGCCTTCGGGAAGTGTTTTTTGTATTTCCGCTACTCTGGTTTTTACTCGTTCTATTACTTGGTTAGAATTCGCTCCTTTCATCATCATTACAACTGCACCAGCAACTTCGCCTTCGCCATTGTAGGTCATTGCACCGTAGCGTATGGCTTTTCCTTTTTGTACATTCCCAATATTTTTTACCAAAATTGGTGTTCCATCGGCAAGGTTTTTCACAACGATATTTTCTATATCTTGTACTGTTCCGACCAAGCCTTCGGTACGAATGAATAGAACGCTTGGTCCTTTTTCTATATACGCTCCGCCTGTATTTTGGTTGTTATTTTGCAATGCCGAAAAAACTTCGGTCATTGTAACATTCATCGCTTTTAAGTTTTCGGGATTGATGGCGACTTCGTATTGTTTTAAATCTCCACCGAAACTTGCAACATCTGCAACACCCTCTGTTCCCAACAATTGTCTGCGAACAGCCCAATCTTGTATCGTCCTAAGTTCCATTGCATTATAGCGATGTTCGTAACCTTTTTTTGGACGAATAACATATTGATAAATTTCTCCCAAACCTGTGGAAATAGGAGCCATAGTTGGCGTACCGAGACTTTGCGGTATTTCTTTGGCAACTTGTTGCAAACGCTCGGAAACTTGCTGGCGTGCGAGATACAAATCTACATCATCGTGAAATACAATGGTAATAACCGACAAGCCAAATCGGGAGAAACTACGCATTTGCTTAATTCCCGCGATATTATTGTTAGCTTGTTCCAACGGGAATGTTATAAATCGTTCGACATCGGGAGCTCCCAAACTGGGGGAAACGGTAATTATTTGAACTTGATTATCCGTAATATCGGGAACGGCATCTATGGGAAGTTTTTTCAGTTCCAAAATCCCATAAAGCACCAAACCCAAAGTCATTAATATAATAATGAATTTGTTTTTTATAGAAAATTCTATGATTTTATTTAGCATTTTTTTAATTAAAATTAAGTTTAATAATAGAAATCATAATAATAAAACCATCGCTCACAAATTTCGTAAGAGGCTTATTATGAATTAATTAAAAACACATGATTGTTTAAGTTAAAAACTTAAAACAGAAAAAATGCTATATCTTAGGAGGTTGCCAAACTTTCTGGTAAATAGACGGATAAAAATGAATAGCGTAATAGAAGCTACTTTTCTTATCTGAATAGAAAGCAAGACGGCGGAACTTCATATCCAATTTCTCGGGCAAAAGAGTATTTGCAAAAGAAAAAGCGGAAATGTCTTGGGTTTTGAAAGGCAACTTCATATCTTGCTCGTAATCGCCACCTTTGTGCTGTTCTTCCAAATAATGTTGCTTGATGAAAGAGAATAGCGTTGTTCCCTCATCTTGAAGTTTATGCGAAACATAATGCTCTACAAGATAAGGCAATTTCATTACCTGCCTTACTTCTGAAGAAGAAAAGAAATAAATGGCTATGAAGAAATAAACAATAAGTTTTTTCATCTCTAATTTCACTTGACAAAGATAAATATTAAATCTATAAAAAAAGCGATGTGGAAGAATTTTAATTTAGAATAACTTTAAAAAAGATGTTGCATTTTTGAACCTGTGTTAAGCAAAATAATTGGGAAATTATTAGCCTATTCAATCTTTATTTCGGAAATTTGTGCCATAAAATTGATACATCATACAAATTAATTAAAATACAAATCATGAGACAGAGATTACTTGTTTTGTTAGCTGTTGTAACGGCTATTTTGGGATACTCCCAACGTACTTGCGGATTTGATGCACACCAACAACATTTGGAAAAATTGCACCCCGAAATGAGGGAAGCCCGCCTAAAAGCAGAAAGCAATTTGGCAAAGTTCAAAAAAGCATTGTACACGAATAAGATTAACACAACATTTTCCAACGGAAATTACTCGGGAGAAATCTACACCATCCCAATTGTAATCCATGTGATAGAATCTTCCAAAAACGAACACAAAGTAACTGATGAGCAAATCCGTACTTGGATAAATAACACCAACCAAATGTACGCCACAACCTATGGCAACGGTTTTTTTGCCGAAGGAACAGGAGCAGATGGCGGAACAGTAATCCCATTTCGTTTGGCTTTGGCACAACGCTCCCCACAATGTACGGCAACCACAGGAATTATAAGATACGATGGAAGTACACTGAACGGATATGATGACCACGGTGTAAATTCCAGCAACAATAACGGTGCAACAGAAGCACAAGTAAAAGAGTTGGCTCCGCATTGGCCAGAGAGTTCTTATTTCAACATTTATCTTATTACAGGATTTGATAGTAATTTCAGCAATAGCGGGCTTATGGGCTGGGCAGGCTACCCAACCAACAGCGATTCTTCATACGAAAGTTTTATGAAAATAGGTGCTGTAAGAAACAGACACGATACTACTTTGGCACACGAGTTTGGTCACTCTATGGGGTTAGACCACCCTTTCGGAGATGCAGATTCTTCAGGCGGAGTTTGTCCTACAAATGATGATTGTACAACAGATAATGACAAAGTTTGTGATACCGAACCTACACAAAGTTTATTATCTGTTTTCCCAACTCCTGATAACAATACCGTAAATCCTTGTACAGGAGAAAATTACCAAGGTGTACAGTACAACGTAATGAACTATACATACGAAACTAAAAAATTTACACCAGGACAAAGAGAAAGAGCATTAGCATTATTTTTAGAAAACAGAAGAAGCCTTACCACATCCTTAGGAGCAACTGCACCTGATAACAATACACCTGCTGTTGCAGCTGCAAGTTGCGTACCACAAGCCATCAATAATTCTATGAATTATAATACGGGACCAACTAATGTTACATTGGCAAATCTAAATGTTTCCAGTAGCGGTTATACAACTTTGGCACCTCAGTTTTATGTAGATTATACGGCACAGGCTTGCATCAATCCTGCGGTAACAGCGAATATTACAGAGAAAACAGAAAGCGAAATTTCAATTTCTATTAGGTTAAATAATCAATATATAAAAGCGTGGATAGATTATAATAACGATGGTATTTTTACTGATAATGAAATCATTGCAAATAGCAGTGCAAGACATGACTTTAACACTCCATTTATCAGCAAATTTACTCCACCCACAACAACCGTAAAAGATATTCCACTAAGAATGAGAGTACGTGCAGATTTCAATGCCATTCCTGCAAACAGTTGTGATAATCTTGTCTATGGACAAGTGGAAGACTATGCTGTAATTATCGCAACTAAATTGGGAACTAACAACACAAACACTACACAAACAACAAAAGTTATCTATAATAAAACAACAAACCGCCTTATACTAAGCGGAAAAGACAAGTTTGGCGAATACAAAATTTTGGATATGACAGGCAAAGTGCTACAAAACGGAAATGCAAACTCCAACGAGATTTACATTTTCCAAACCTTACCAAAAGGCGTTTATATCATTCATTTTGAAGGAATAACACAGAAATTCATCATTCAATAAAAATTAAAACAAAAAGGGAGTTTGCAATAAGCTCCCTTTTTTATTACCTTTATCCAATGAAAACAATATTAATCACACTCTTAGGTTTTATCTTGATACAATGTAACAGCCAAGAAAAAAAAGACAACCAAATCTTGCCAAAATCAGACGGAAAAATAGTAGAAATAAATAATATGCCCGAAGACCAATTTCTTATCGGAACTTGGCGATTAAAGGACACTTCTGCCTCCGAAAGCAATCTAAACCTAAACACCAAATGTACTGAAAAAACACTGTGGGTTTTCACGGATAAAAACACTTTATCCATACAAAAATCAAGCGGTACAGAATGCGAAAAACAAAATACAACGAACGCAAAAGTAATGAGTTTTGGAAATGGAGAATTGATTTATAGATTAGATGATATTGTGAAACCGGAAAAGTTTTCACAAATTTCTGATAACGAATTTCAATTGATTTCAAAAGATTATATCGGTGGAAATTTTGTAGAGATAAAAAAAACATTCATAAGAAAATGAATAAAACCAAACTTGTAGAAATCGTAAAAACCAAAATCACAGAAAAAATAAATTATCTGGAACATCTAATTGCAGAAACTAGAGCCTCTAACAACGATACCAAAAGTTCTATGGGCGATAAATATGAAACAAGCAGAGAGATGTTGCAACAAGAAATTAATCACCTGCAAAACCAACTGGCAGAAGTACGCAAACAGGAACTCATTAGCAAAAAACTCTGTGACCAGCAAAACCAAACTTGCGACTTCGGTGCGATTGTAGAAACCGATAAGGCACTATTGTATTTATCTACACCGATTGGCGAAATCTACCACGAAGAGAGGAAAATCATCACCATTTCCCAAGAATCCCCATTGGCAAAAGCAATGAAAGGGAAAAGCCAAAACCAAACTTTTGAAATCAACGGACAAACTCATTTTATAAAAAATATTTGGTAATTTTGAAGCGTTGAATTTTAAAAATTAAGAACAAAGATGCAAGAACCGAGATTCAAAAATTCTTACTTAACAAAAATATAAAACCCAACATTTTTTATGCAAAATTACTTAGACCTCTTACAAGATATTTTAGACAACGGCACAGATAAAACCGACCGCACAGGAACGGGAACCAGAAGTTTTTTCGGTTATCAATTGCGATACGATTTGGCAAAAGGTTTCCCATTGGTAACCACAAAAAAAGTTCATTTAAAATCTATTATCTACGAACTTCTTTGGTTTTTAAAAGGCGATACGAATATAAAATACCTTACCGATAATGGCGTATCTATCTGGAACGAATGGGCAGACGAAAACGGAAATCTTGGTCCTGTTTACGGTGCACAATGGCGAAGTTGGAACGGTGCAGATGGCAAAATAATCGACCAAATTTCCGAAGTTATACAGCAAATAAAAACCAATCCCGACTCCCGAAGGTTGATAGTTTCCGCTTGGAACGCCGCAGAAATTCCCAATATGGCACTCGCTCCTTGTCATGCTATGTTTCAGTTTTACGTTGCAGATGGCAAACTCTCTTTACAACTCTATCAGCGTAGTGCAGATGTATTTTTGGGCGTGCCGTTCAACATTGCAAGTTACGCCCTGCTCACGATGATGGTTGCCCAAGTTTGCGGTTTGCAAGTTGGTGATTATGTGCATACTTTTGGCGATGTACACATCTACAACAACCATTTTGAACAGGTAAAAAAACAACTTTCCCGAGAGCCAAAGCCTTTACCAAAAATGACTTTAAACCCTAAAATCAAAACTATTTTTGATTTCAATTTCGAGGATTTCACTTTGGAAAACTACGAACCACATCCTGGAATAAAAGCTCCCGTAGCAGTATAATTGCGAGTGGCTTTTGGCGAATGGCAATTAGCCGTAAGCCATCAGCTATAAGCAAAAAGCCGTTTGCAAAAAGCCATATTGTAACATTTTCAATAAAATTAAGACCAATTGAAGAGTCTTAATTCAGAAAATAAAATCAGAAAAAATAATGAAAAAAATAATTCTTAGCATTGCCCTACTTGGGATTTTCTACTCGGGTAATTTGTATTCTCAAACAGAAACATCGGGCAGAGAAACCGTTTACAGAGCCGCTCATACAAAATGGACGGAACTGAAACACACGAAACTGAAAGTAAAATTCGATTACGAAAAAGAACAGATGGCAGGCGAAGAATGGCTTACCGCAAGTCCTTATTTTTATCCTTCGGATTCATTGGTTCTCAATGCCAAATCTATGCTCATCCACGAAGTAGCACTTGATAAAAACGGCAACAAATCGCCCCTGAAATACGATTATAAAAACGACATCCTAAAAATAAATTTGGATAAAACCTATAACCGAAACCAAGACTACACCGTCTATATAAAATACACCGCAAGACCCAACGAAACAACCCAAAAAGGCAGTTCTGCAATTACCGATGCCAAAGGTCTTTATTTCATTAATTCCAAAGGCGAAGAAGTTGGCAAGCCTACGCAAATTTGGACTCAAGGGGAAACGGAATCCTCCTCCGTTTGGTTTCCTACGATAGACAAACCGAACCAAAAAACTACACAGGAAATCTATATGACTGTTCCTGATAAATACGTTACGCTATCCAACGGCGAACTGAAATCTTCTAAAAAAGAAACAGGAAACCTAAGAACCGACCATTGGGTAATGGATAAAAAACATGCTCCTTACCTCTTCTTTATGGGTGTTGGCGATTATGCCGTAGTGAAAGACAAATGGAGAAATATTGCCGTAGATTATTATGTGGAAAAGGAATATGAACCCTACGCCAAACAAATTTTTGGGCACACTCCCGAAATGTTAGAATTTTTCTCGAAACTTTTGGGCTACGATTATCCTTGGAATAAGTATGCACAAATGACCGCCCGAGATTACGTGAGCGGTGCAATGGAAAATACAACTGCGGTACTTCACGCTGAGCAATCTCAACAAAAACCCGAAGATTTAATCGATAAAAACGGTTGGGAAGATGTTATCGCTCACGAACTTTTCCACCATTGGTTTGGGGATTTGGTAACTACGGAAAGTTGGGCAAACCTTACGGTAAACGAATCTTTTGCCAACTATTCGGAATACCTTTGGAACGAGCATAAATACGGAAAAGATTATGCAGATTATACTCTGAAAAATGCGAGAGATGCTTATTTTATGGACCCTTCTAACGTGAGTAAGGATTTGGTAAGATTTAATTATCATTCTCGGGAAGATATGTTCGATGCGGTGTCTTACAACAAAGGTGGTTCTATCTTGCATATGCTAAGGTATTATTTGGGAGATGAAGCTTTTTTTGGAGGATTAAATGATTACCTAAAAACCTACGAATACGGAACAGGCGAAGCCCACCAAGTAAGATTATCTTTGGAAAAGGTTTCGGGTAAAGACCTCAATTGGTTTTTCAATCAATGGTTTTTCTCCAACGGACACCCAAAACTCAGTTACACTTATAACTACGAGCCTGTAAAAAAGGAAGTTACAGTTTCTATCGCACAAACCCAAATTGGAGATTATTTTCAGTTTCCGCTGACTTTGGATGTTTACGAAAACGGAAAACCTGTACGCCAAAAAGTTTGGGTAGATGCTAAGGCTAAAAATGAATTTAGATTTCCTGTTACCAAAAATCCGGATTTCATCAATATAAATTCTGATGGATTGTTGTTGGCAGAAGTGAATGACAACCAAACCGCTGAGCAATATTTAGTTCAATATCTTAATTCCAAAGATTTCCAAAGCAAGTGGAATGCGGTATCCAAAGCGGGAAAAGGAAAAACCGATACCGATGTTAAAATTTTGGTTGCCGCACTGAAAGACACCAATTATCCTATTCGCATAGAAGCCCTGAAAGGTTTAGATTTATCTAATACTTCTCAACAAAAAATAGCTGTTGCAGAAGTGGAAAAATTGGCAAAAAACGATGAGAAAACTCTGGTGCAAGCTGCTGCAATTTCAGCATTGGCAAAAACGAAAGACAAGAAATTTTTGCCTCTTTACGAGAAAAGTTTCAATGCATTATCCAATTCGGTAAAAGGAGCTTCCATTGCGGCTATTGCAGATATAGAACCCAACCGTGTTATCCCGATGCTCGACCAAATAAATTTGGAAAATGCCAATGAAGATTTGGTAACAACGCTTTTACCGATTATTGTAGAAAACAAGTTGGAGAAGCATTTGCCAGCGATTGCACAAACGGTGGCATTTTATCCTTTCTTGAAATTTCAAAATCCGAAATTGGGAGATGTCGCAGAAAAAGGCTACCAATGGCTGATGACAACCGACAACCTAAAAGCAACGGAAAATGCTACAAAAATCTTGACTTTGGTTAAAAAACAAATCGGTGAAAATCCGCAAGCCAAAATGATGATTCTACAAATTCTGCAAGATGGTTTGTCGCAAAAGATGAATACGCTGAAAAATAATCCACAAAATGCGTCTTCGCTTAACAAACAGATAGATCTCATCAACAAAGCGATTGAGGCGTATAAATAGATTAAGTGATTAGGAGATTAGGATATTAAGTGATTAAGATATTAATGGAGTGATTAAAAAAATAGATGATTACTCATAATTCTTGATTACACAAAAATAAACCCCTTTCGGAAATGTTCTGAAAGGGGTTTTGTTTTTTCAGTATAATTACTGTTTGTTTTTCAATAATTGCAGTTCATTTTGAAGAACTTCTATCAACTGATTTTTTGCTATAATCAACTGTTCGGTAATCTCTTTATTTTCTTGATAAAAATGCTCTATCCTTTGTTGAAAGACATTGGTATTATGATAATTATTTTGTATTTGATTAACACTATCATACTCCAAAATATCACTTACAGGAGCTTCCAAAATATTAGCAATTCGGAATAACCGCTCTACGGTAAGTTTCGTTTCTCCCATTTCTATTTTGCGATAAGCAGCAGTTGTTAATCCCAATTCATCTGCCATATTTTCATAGGTGTAACCTTTTTTGTTTCTGTATTGGGCAATTCTTTCTATAACTTTTTCCATTCTTTTAATTTTTACCAAAAGTATAAAATTTAATACTAATAGTAAAATATTTTCTCTAAAAGTTTCAAAAAACTTTAATTAAAAGACTTAGTTTTGTTTCTGATAATTTAATAAAAATAAAATTTATGAGAATTTTTAAACTTTCTTCTGCACTATTAATTGGTGCAATTTCATTAACTTCTTGTGCTACAATATTTACTGGTACATCAGACGCAATTACTTTCAATTCAAGTCCTGAAGGAGCTAAAGTGTACGAAGCAGGAATTGAAAAATGTACAACGCCTTGCACATTCAAAGTAAACCGTTCCCTATCTCAAAAAACAGTTGAAATAAGAAAAGACGGTTACGAAAACAAAGTCATTGGACTTGATTCTAAATTTAATGGAGTTTCAATTCTAAACTTATTCGGACTTCTTGGATGGGGAATTGATGCAGCAACAGGCTCTTTAAAAAAGTATGACACAAAAGTCTATCAAATCAAACTTGAAGAAAACAAGTAATGAAAGAAAACCGTTTCTAAAATGAAACGGTTTTTATTTTGAGTAATAATTTCATCAAAAAAACAGAGAACTCTTATAAATAGAATTCTCTGTTTTATTTTTATTAAAAATGCTTTACGCTTCACACGCAGTGCAGGTTACAAAATTAACCATCATTTCTTTGGATACCGAAGAACTTCTTTGGTAATAAAGAGTTTTTACACCTTTCTTCCAAGCTTCTATATAAAGATAGTTTACGTCTTTTACAGGCATTGTAGATGGGATTTGTAGGTTTAGCGATTGGGCTTGGTCTATATACTGTTGCCTTTGTGCCGCTTGGGAAATAATCTCCATCGGGGAAATTTCTTTAAAGGTTTTGAAGACCGCTTTTTCCTCATTAGTCAAACCTTCCAAATGTTGTACAGAACCGTGGTTCAGCATTATCGTACGCCAAGTTTCCTCGTTGTCCAATCCTTTTTCTTGTAATAATTTGGCAAGGTATTTATTTTTTCTCATAAAGTTACCTTTTGCCAATCCCGCTTTGTAATAGTTAGATGCAAACGGTTCTATTCCTGGGGAAGTTTGTCCTAAAATCGCAGAGCTGGATGTGGTTGGTGCGACTGCCATTGTAGTTGTATTACGCATTCCGTAGCCTTTCAGCAATTCTGGTTCGCCGTAGATATTTGCTAATTCTCTAGAAGCTTGCTCGGCTTGTTCCTTAATATGTCTGAACGCTCTGGCATTGAATTGTGTTGCTTCAAAACTCTCAAACGGAATCATATTCTTCTGTAAATAAGAATGATAACCCAAAACGCCTAATCCTAATGCACGGTGTTTCATTGCGAAATTTCTTGCACCTTGCAGATAAAAATTGCCTTCGGTTTTTTCTATAAATTCCGAAAGTACGGCATCTAAGAAATAAATGGCTAATTTCACGGCATCGGTGTCTTTCCATTCATCAAACAATTCCAAGTTCATAGAAGACAGACAGCAGATGAAAGATTCCTCTTCGGAGGACGGCAACATAATTTCCGAACACAGGTTAGAGGCATTAATAGGAAGTCCTAAATCCTTGTAAACCTGCGGTTTATTTCTATTCACATTATCTGTAAATAAAATATAAGGCAAGCCTTTTTGTTGGCGACTTTCTAAAATTCTTGCCCAAATTTTTCTTTTATCAATATCTCCATCTATCATATCTTGCATCCAATAATCTGGAACGCAAACGCCCATAAACAAATTTTGTATCGGGCTACCGATGTCTTTTATGGATAAAAATTCTTCTATATCTCCGTGGTCTATATCCAAATACGCAGCAAATGCACCACGACGAACACCGCCTTGGGAAACAACATCCATCGCTGTATCGAACAATTTCATAAAAGAAACCGCTCCCGAAGATTTCCCATTATCGGTTACGGCAGTTCCTCTGTGTCTTAGCTCTCCGAAATATCCCGAAGTTCCGCCACCGATTTTGGTTTGCATAATTACTTCTCCCAATTTGCTCGTAATTCCCTCGATATTATCGGGAACGTGTACGTTGAAACAAGAAATCGGCAAGCCTCTCTGCGTTCCCATATTTGCCCAAACAGGCGATGAAAAGGAAATCCATCCTTTTACAATCATTTCCTTGAAAGCAGGTTGCAATTCGGGTTTGTATAATCTTTTTGCAGCAGCTGTGGTTATTCTGTCGATTGCACCTTCCACGGTTTCGCCTTTCAGCAAGTAACCACGGTTTAGCATTTGTTCGCTCTCGTCATTCAGCCACCATATATTCAGTTTTTCTTCCATCCTTTTTTGTAATTAATAACTAAGAAATAATAATTAATAATGTTTTGTTTTTTGTAAGTAAGTAATAACTTACTGATTTTCTTAATAATATCTAAAATTAAAACAAATCGTTCTCTGTAATACTTTTATCGTGTTTGGTATAATCGGTTGGTCGTTTTGCGAAGAAATCATCCAAAGAGTTGGCAAAAACCTCTTCCTCGAACCAAACCATCGGTTTATATTCTTCCTCGGTTACGTTGTATCGGGTTTTCATATTGATTTTTTTGAGGGAATCATCCACACGATATTTCATAAAATTAAGCAAATCTTCTTTGCTAAAATTATCCAACTCGCCCATTTCGAAAATCCAATCCAAAATCTCGGCTTCTACTTCTATGGAATAATCTACCAATTGGTAAATTTCTTCTATATCTTTATCTGTCAGCAAATTAGGTTGCTCTTCACGAATTTTATTGATGAGGAAAATCCCTGCATTAGCGTGGATTTGCTCGTCCACCGAAGTCCAAGAAATAATATTGCTAACGTTTTTCATATAACCTTTAAACCTTGTAAAGGACAGAATAATAGCAAATTGCGAAAACAACGAAACATTTTCTATCAAAATACTAAACAAAAGCAATGAAGACACGTATTCTTTCGGTGTTGTAGAATTGGCGTGTTTTAGGGCTTTGGTAAGGAAATCTATCCTTTTTTTAATTACAGGAATTTCCACCACGTTTAGGAATTCCTCGTTGTAACCTAAGACCTCCAACAATCGGGAATACGCTTCGGAATGGCGAAATTCGCACTCTGCAAAAGTTGCTCCAAGCCCGTTGAGTTCGGGTTTTGGCATATGTTCGTAGAGATTTCCCCAAAATGTTTTCACGGAAACTTCTATCTGTGCAATGGCCAAAAGAGCGTGTTTTACGGCAAGTTTTTCGTGGGGTTGCAACTGAGAATGGAAATCTTGCACATCGGCAGTAAAATCTACTTCGGAATGTACCCAAAACGCTTTATTAATGGCATCTGTAAATTGTAATACTTCCGGATATTCAAACGGTTTGTAACTTACTCTTTTATCGAAAATTCCCATAACAGTTGTATTTTTTTAAAATTAAAAATTAAATTCTACCTCCGAGAAACGTTATTTTTTTTCGCATAAAATACTGTGTAAAAAAGAATTACACCGATATTTTATTCATTAAAAAAATGACAATGATTTCGTGATAGAAGTGGGAACAAAAATAGAAAAATAGGCAGTATTTTGAAAGCGAATAATACTAAATCTTTGGTTTTTAAGTCTAAAAGTTTTCCACAATAACATAGAAGTCGCTGTATCAGATAGTTTGGAAAATTTAATACTAACAGATAGTGAAATGTGAGATTTTAAATTTAAACAAATATATACAATACATTATAAATCAATATATTAACATTAAACAAAAAAAGCCCAAAGCGAACTTCGGACTTTTCGGAATTAATAAAAATTCCTTTTCATCATTGTAATTTATAGAATCAAAAAAAATTAGAATCCGTTTGGTTTTGGGATTGTGTATCCAGATGTAGAACCATTAGTCCCATTCAGATTAATATTTTGGGATTGTTCCACATATTTTGTTATCAGTTTTTTATAGACCAATAGTTGTAGTTTTATGGTATATCTTGCGGTGTTGCTTACTTCCCCATTACTTGCAGAGAATCGGGAATCCAAATATCGGGCTCTTACCCACCAGGTTTTTGGCGAGCTGCTATCCGCAGGATCTGTTGGTGCTACATACGCTACAAAGTCGGGACTGCCTTGGTAATAAGCATTTTGGTTGGTTGTTGTATTATTGTTATGCACGTTATACACTTTCAGTCTATCTGCAGAATTACCTCCATAGTTTTCTATACTGAATGTACGAACTGCAGCGATAAAATTATTAGCATCTATTTTGGTGTTATAAGCTGTAACTCCCGTATTGTTTGTATTATTGAATGTAAGATTAAGAAGATTCACGAGGGAAGAGCCCTCCAAACTTGGGTCATACACATCCAAACCCTCTCCCTCAGATGCCATGAAAAAAATAGGCAGTTCTTGTGGTTCTCCTGGTGTTCGTAGATAAAGCAAATCTGCATATACGTTGCCATTCACATCCAAATTCTCCGTTGGAGTTGTGGTATTTATTCCTACCTTTCCGTTATATTGCTGGGCAAAAAAGACGCATGACACCGATAGCAAAGAAAGTAATAATAGCTTTTTCATTATAATTCTTTTTTAGTATTTGATAATTATTTTATTGTAATCCGACTGGTGTTTCCGTAGAGCTTCCAGTAAAATTATTAGCTTTTGAAACCGATCCGGAAACCTCTCCCCAGTCTTTAACCAAAACCTTCTCGAAGACTACAAAAGACAATTCCCAGTTTCCATTGGCATCGTTTTGTGTAACAGCATTATTAAAATTCAAGCTAATTTTGTATTTCCCATCATTTTTTTTACTTACAGATGTATAATAAGTACCATGTATAGGATTATTATCTACCTTACCATTACTCATTACCACTGCTCCGCTAAATACAGCCTCGGCTAACCCTAAATAATATTTATCAGCATCTAAATTGGTATTTAGTTCCAAAACTTGCATTTGCTTTACATTAGAGGCTTTTACCGTATATTTATTTATCGGTCCTACATTTCTTAAATCTATATCCAAACGTTTTACCTCTCCTGCGGGAGTAGATTCTGTGGAGCGAACCAAAAGATGATAATCTCCTTCGGCTTTCTCTGTTTCCGAAATAATGATATATCCATCTAACAGGATATTCCCTGCGACTTCCAAAGTACCTCTTGGGTTGTTTGTACCTATTCCTACTCGACCGCTTTGTGCATAAAAGATATGTGATAAAGCGAGACAAAGAAGTATTGCTATTTTTTTCATTTTTAAAGGTTTTATTTTGTTTAATTTGTAATTAATGGATTCGTTGCTTGTCCAGTACCTGCACCATTCATATTGACAGGAATACTGAAAGATTTTGCAAATGACTTATCAAAAATCATCAGATTTATTTCCCATAAACCATCTAACGTAGATGTTGGTGGTGCAAAACCATGATAATCGGCTTTTATCCACCACGTTCCATTTTTTTCGTAGGTGAATACTTGTGCAATAGGCGTTGTTTTCACGTTTGTAGATTTATCTACCACCACAGGTAAGTTAAAATTAAAATAATTGAGAACCGCAATATATTTATCTGCATTTATTTTGGTATCAAACTCATTTACCCAATCTTTGTCCTCCGGATCTGTAGTGATATTAAATGTAAGTACACCAAACGGTGCTGGAAAAACATTGCTACCAGTAGCTTGTACATTGTAGGTGGTTATCCTGTTTTCTACTACAGATTTCAGCAAGAAAGAATAATCTTCCGATGCTCCAAGTTTTGGTACAGAACCATTATAAGGACTTTTATCCAAAATCACTTTATTAGCTTTCATCGAACCATTAACGTGTAATTTCTGTTCTGGTTTATCCGTATTTATACCAACTCGACCTTCGTACTGTGCCATTGATAATATACTAAAGAAAACACACGTCATCAATAATTGTTTTTTCATAATACTCTTTTTTTTATAAATTTCTCATTTCGCTGCTTCAAAAGTATCAACAATCAAAAAAATCAACAAAAAAAGGGGGTGGACAAATGGGGGGACAAATTATTTTACAAATAAGGATATATGATTATCAATAACTTACATAAAATGACGTTATTTGCAAAAAGGCATTAAAATTACTAAACCTATATAAAAAAAAGGATTTTTTCCTGCAAAAAAATTATAAAACTTAACATAAATTAACTTACATTTGTTCAATTTTAAACCTATATGGAAAAAAACTATACTTTAATTTTTTATATTTTATTCATTGCTTTATATAAATCCCAAATTCATATTCCGAAAAGTTTGGATACAAAAGCGATAGAAACTATCATACAACAAGAAAAACAATTTGAGAAAGATAGTATCGCTTTCAACCAATATTTATTACCTCTTACCAAAAGTCAAAATACAGAACACCAAATCATCTATAACACAATGAGGGGCAATAATTATTGCTATTTCTATGGAAAAAGAGACAAAAGAACTGATGAATATTACAAAAACGCCATAAAACTTGCTTCACAGAAAAACAATATTCCTTTGATTATTTGGGCAAATCTAAACTATGCCAATTACTTCTATAAATATGGAGAGTATGAACTAATGACCGAACCACTGCTTATTGCAATGGTTAATATGAACAAAATACCAGAAAAAGAACTGTTGGAAGCTTATAAAACATACAGGTTTATAGGTTTTGTTCTGCACACGATGAAGGATTACGAAGAATCTCGGTTTTATTTAGAAAAATCTTTGGATTTAACAGACAAAAATTCTAAAGAATATGCAGATGCACTGGATTTTGTAGGGCAAAGTTACCTGATGAGCAACGAACTGAAAGAGGCTGAAAAATTCTTCCGAAAATCTCTGAAATACTCCCAATCATCGCAAAACCATATACGAACGGCTAAAACCTATGGCAACATTGGGGAACTTTATCTGATACAAGGAAAATTCGACAGTGCCATCTCCTACGTGAAAAAAGATTTGGATATTACCAAAAAACTACGAAACGAGGAAAAAAACACAATGTATGCATTGGTATTGCTCTCCAAAATTTATCTGAAAAAAAATGAAATTAGCAATGCTGAACATACTTTGAATGTCGCTGAAAGTATTGCAAAATCAAAACCGCATTTCAAAAGCTCGGAGAAAGAAATTCTGGAACTGCAATTGCAAATTTATTCCCAAAAAGCAGAAACGGGAAAAGAGTTGGAAATCCGAAGAAGGATAGATATCATCAATGATTCCATAAGTTTAACAGATGGCGAAAAACCAACTAACAACCTGTATTGGAATATACAAAAATCTAAATACGAAGAGCAATTGGCACACTCTTCACAAGAAACCAACCGACAGAAATTACTGAAAAATCTATTTTCTTTATTCTGTATTTTTGCTTCAGTTTCCACTATTTATTTTTACATTAATTACAGAAAAAACAAAAAAAATTATCTACTGAAAGTAAAATACTACGAAGCCGAAAGAATAAAAATAGAACAACAATTGCAAAACAGCTCGCTAAATCTTGATAGCCAAATTAGCTTCATTCATAAGAAAAATACGCAAATACAAAAACTAAACTATGAAATAGAACACGAAAGTAAAACCATAGAAAGGCGAGAACAAAAACTACACTCTCTACTAAAATCTCACCTGATAACAGAGGACAATTGGACGAATTTCAAAACTGCTTTCATCAATGAAAACAAGGAAATATACGAAATCATTCAAACTCAATTTCCAGAAATTACAGAATCCAACCTACGGATTATTTTCCTGCAAAAATTAGGATACAATAACCACGAAATCTCAGGATTGCTCGGTATAACGCAAGATGCCATAAAAAAATCTAAACAAAGACTAAGGAAAAAACTCAGCGATAAATATCCCGATTTAGAAAATCTCATTTCTCTGTAATAGCCACTGGCTTATGGCTTATAGCTAATTGCCGAAAGCCGTTGTAACAAATACAAAAAATTGGCTACCTATTAGGCAACATAATGATTTTAATGA
>JAUNTR010000366.1 GCA_030538575.1 Cruoricaptor ignavus
AAGGAGCTTTCGTCCCGAGTTCCAACATATTAGAAGGTGTATTTGCCATATTTTTCGTTTTAATTAAAATTAAATTTGTAATCTGAAATTCACAATGTTTTTCTATTCAAAGAATTTCTTGCAACAAAGATAAGGATTCTTGCAGAGGATTTTCATAATCAACCCAAGATATATTTTCTTCTTTTCTGTACCAAGTTAGTTGTCGTTTTGCAAATCTTCGGGAGTTTTTTTGAATTTCCGAAACAGCAAAATCCAAATCCCATTCGCCACTAAGATAGCGAAACAATTCCGTATAACCTACGGTTTGCAATGCGACCAAATGCCGATAAACATACAGATTTTCAACCTCGTGGAGCAATCCTGCGGTCATCATTTTTTCAACTCGTTGGTTAATTCTTTCATAGATGATTTCTCTTGGAGCTTCAATCCCAATTCTTATCGTTCGGAAATTTCGCTTTGCTTTTGGTTTTGCGATTAATTCAGAATATTTCTTTTCGGTTTGCCAAATCACATCTATCGCCCTTAGCAAACGTCTCGGGTTGTCTTTATCTACATTTTCGTAGTAATCTGCATCCAATTCTTTCAGCATTTCTTGCAATCGACCCAAGCCTTCTTTTTGCCAAATATTTTCCAGTTTTTTTTGATTTTCAGGATTGGCTTCTGGCAAATCGTTCAAGCCTTCAATTACGGCTTTTTCGTACATCATACTTCCGCCCACCATTATAACGGTGTTTTGCTTTTGAAATAAAGTATCCAAAATCTGCAACGCATCTATCTCGAACTGACCGATGGAATAATAATCTTGCACCGATAAATTCCCGATGAAATGATGCGGAACTTCCGCCAACTCCTCTTTGTTGGGAGCTGCGGTTCCTATTGGTATTTCTCTAAAAAACTGTCGAGAGTCGCAGGATATAATTTCGGTATTGTAATATTTCGCCAAATCTATTGCTAATTTGGTTTTGCCAATTCCGGTAGTTCCTACAATGGATATTAAAGTATTCACCTTGCAAATTTCGGAAAAAAATCAGAATGAAGAATAAGGATTGGGAATTGTTTCAGTTCTACTCCACTTCTTCCACATCTATCGTTGTAATTCCTTTTTTATTGAGAGCTTCCCAAAGCAGGAATTTATCTACCTCTTTCATCAGTTTAGGAATTACGAGTGCCAAAACTGCCAAATCGTCCAAAGAACCGATGAATGGAATAGCGATTTCGGGAATTAAATCTATCGGTGAAATCACGTATAACAAGCCTAATACAGGCAAAATCATATCGATAGATTTTGTAGGATATTGCCCTTTTTTCCACATTTTCAGCATACGCCAAACTACGGGCAATTTTTGCATAAAACCTTTATGTTTTATGGCTTCTTTTATCAATTGTATTTTAGAATATTTCATCTATTTATGTGATGGTTTTATTTATCATTATTTTACAAAATCCGTTCCATTTTTTTATTTGAAATTTTAGTGTGGAACAAAACAATTTGCTGTTTCCTTTTTTTATTTTAATTTTACCAAAAATATTAAAAATAATATGTCCTTACAAATCAGTAATCTTACAAAGAAATTTGGAACACAAATAGCCCTCGACCAAATAAATATTACGATTAATAAAAATGAAATTATAGGCTTGCTTGGTCCGAACGGTGCAGGAAAATCTACACTGATGAAATCCGTTGCGGGAGTTATAAAAATAGATGAAGGACAAATTATTTTCAATGAAAAAAATATTACGACACACGACATAGAAACTAAAAAAAACATCGGTTTTTTGCCAGAAAACAATCCGCTTTACCACGAAATGTATGTGAAAGAATATTTGCAATTCGTAGCCAACCTTCATCACATCCCGAAATCAAATATCGAGGAAGTGATAGAAGAAGTGGGACTTTCTCCCGAAAAAACAAAAAAAATAGGACAACTATCCAAAGGTTATAAACAAAGAGTTGGCATTGCACAAGCCATTTTGCATCAACCAGATTTGCTGATTTTAGATGAGCCGACCAATGGTTTGGACCCGAACCAAATTATAGAAATCCGAAATCTGATAAAAGATATTGGGAAAGAAAAAACCGTAATTCTTTCCACACATATTATGCAAGAAGTAGAGGCACTTTGCAGCAGAGTTATCCTCATTCATCAAGGGAAAATTTTGCAAGACACATCTATCAATGAGTTCAAAGGGAAATTCGCCAACTTGGAAGAAGCATTCCAACATTACACAAAAT
>JAUNTR010000367.1 GCA_030538575.1 Cruoricaptor ignavus
TTTGTCGAATCATAAAAACATTAATTATGGAAGACGCACTACTATATCATCGGCTGCAGTTTGGTTTTACCATCACATTCCACTATTTATTTCCGCAACTTACGATGGGGCTTTCGCTGATTATTGTTTTTTTCAAGTTTCGATATCTTAGGACCAAAATAGAAAAATACAACCAAGCGGCTAAGTTTTTAATGAAAATCTTCGCCCTCAATTTCCTTATGGGAGTCATCACAGGAATCCCGATGGAATTTCAGTTTGGCACGAATTGGTCGCGGTTTTCGGAGCTTACAGGGAGCATTATCGGGCAAACTTTGGCAATGGAGGGAATGTTTTCTTTCGTGATGGAATCTTCTTTTCTCGCCCTTTTTATTTTTGGTGAAAAGTGGATGGGGCAGAAGTTGCACTTCTTTTGCGGATTTATGATATTTTTGGGTTCGTGGCTCAGCGGATTTCTCATTCTCGCAACCAATGCTTGGATGCAGTTTCCCGTAGGTTACGAGATTTTGGAAGACGGGCGTTTTGTATTGAAAAATTTCTGGGAACTCTTCAAAAATCCGTGGTTGTATCCTTCTTATTTTCACAATCAAATGGCGTCATTGGTTACCTCCTCTTTTGTGGTGTGCAGTATTGGTGCGTTTTACATTCTTAGTAAAAAATTCACCGAATTTGGCAAGTTGTTACTAAGTTGGGGAATTGTTTTCGGTGCGATTTCTACGATTTTGGTAGCATTCCCAACAGGAGATTTGAATGCCAAAAACGTAGCGAAATACCATCCGCCGGCTTTTGCGGCAATGGAAGGGATTTTTGAAACCCAACCCAATGGCTCGGAAATCGTACTGATTGGGCAACCTAATATGGTAGAAAAAAAGTTGGACAACGCTATTGCTGTTCCCAAAGTGTTAAGTTTTCTTACCTATCAAAATTTCACAGAATCGGTTCCCGGGATGAATGAATTTAGTCCCGATGAATTGCCGACCAACATTCCTGCGTTGTATTATTCGTATCATATTATGGTTGGTTTGGGAACGATTTTTATCGCTGTGATGCTCTTGGCCGCATTTTTGTTGCGAAAAGAAAAAGTATATCGGGCAAAAGGCATTCTGTGGGCAATGATATTGTTGGCACCGATGGCATACATCGCAAATCTGGCAGGTTGGTACACCACAGAACTCGGCAGACAACCTTGGTTGGTGTACGGATTATTGAGGACATCCGAAGGCGTTTCGCCCCACGTTTCGTCGGGCAACGCATTGTTCACGTTATTAGGATTTGTAGGCTTGTACCTGTTCTTGGGCTTGCTGTTTGTACTTCTCGTGATGAAATTAATCGTAAAAGGACCCGAAACACAAAATACGTAAGTTATGGAAACTCTGTGGTTTAGCATTCTGTTATTGGTAGTATGTATCTATTTCGTTTTAGATGGGTATGATTTCGGAGTCGGGATTATCCATTTGTTTTTTGCGGAAACCGAAGAAGACAAAACGGTAATCGCCAAATCTGCGGGATTGTTTTGGGATTTCAACGAGGTTTGGCTCGTAGTAACAGGCGGTTTGCTGTTTATGGCATTTCCGGTGTACTACGCTTCGGTGTTTAGCGGATTTTATTTACCATTGATGATATTGCTTTGGCTGATGATTTTCAGGGCGACCGGCATAGAACTTCGCAATCAGTTTTCCAATGAGGTTTGGAAAAGTTTTTGGGACAAATCTTTTGGGATTTCCAGTTTACTGCTCGCTGTTTTTTGTGGCGGAGCGTTGGGAAATATCGTGCGGGGCGTCAATTTGGGACAGGTCGAGAACGGCACTTCTACACTTCCCGAGCAGTATTTTTTCTTACCGTTGTGGAATGAGCAGTTCAGTCCGCTTAGTGCCAATGTTGGCGTATTAGATTGGTTTACAGTACTTATCGGGATTCTTGCGGTGCTTATTTTGTCGGTTCACGGTGCGAATTGGATTATCCTAAAAACCAACTCACCATTAATTCCGAAACTGAAAAATTACATTTTCCGTATCAATTTTGTCATTTTATTATTTTTGATGATTTCACTTTACGCTTGGAGTAGCATCAGCGGAGATATGTATAGTGTATTGAAACAGAACGGTTTAGTTTATGTTTTTGCGGCGATTTTTTTGGTTGGCTTTTTGGGGCTTTTCAGGATAAAAACCATTAAAAATCCCGTTATTGGATTTCTTTGTTCTAC
>JAUNTR010000368.1 GCA_030538575.1 Cruoricaptor ignavus
TTATTCATCATTCCCTATTAATTATTCATTAAAGACCTCTTCGACTTCGCTCAGAATGACAACACCCGAAAATTCTTTTGGTTTTTGGCTTACTGCTTTTAGCCTATTCCAATTATTCATCATTCCCTATTAATTATTGATTAAAGACCTCTTCGACTTCGCTCAGAATGACAACACCCTGAAATCCTTTTGGCTTTTGGCTTACTGCTTTTAGCCTATTCCAATTATTCATTAAAGACCTCTTCGACTTCGCTCAGAGTGACAATTCAAAATCCAAAACTCAAAATCTAAAATCCAATCAAGATTGAGGTTTAACCAAAGTTCCTACATTTTCGCCTTGTACAATTTTCAGTAGATTGCCTCCTTTGTTCATATCAAAAACAATAATCGGAAGTCTGTTTTCTTTACTGAGTGTAAAGGCTGTCATATCCATCACTTTCAAATTTTTCTCAAAAACTTCATCAAAAGACAAGGAATTGAATTTTACTGCATCTGCATTTTTTTCAGGATCACTATCGTAGATTCCATCTACTCTTGTTCCTTTTAGGATAACATCTGCACCGATTTCTATGGCTCTTAGCGTAGCTGCTGTATCTGTGGTGAAATAAGGATTTCCCGTTCCTGCACCGAAAATGACTACTCTACCTTTTTCCAAATGTCTGGTGGCTCTTCTTTTTATAAAAGGTTCTGCTACTTTATCCATTTCTATGGCACTTTGCAAACGGGTGTAAATTCCCAAGTTTTCCAATGCACCTTGCAGAGCCATTCCATTAATTACAGTTGCCAACATTCCCATATAATCGCCTTGCACCCTATCCATTCCATTCGCAGCTCCTGTTAAACCACGGAAGATGTTTCCTCCACCGATAACGATGGCAACTTGGCATCCTTCGTCCACTATTTGTTTTATTTCTTGGGCATATTCTTGCAATCTATTGTTATCTATGCCGTATTGCTGGTTTCCCATAAGGGCTTCGCCACTCAGTTTCAGAAGAATTCTTTTATATTTCATTTCTATATTATTTTCGGATATGCAAATATAATGAAATGTGGATAAATACGTTTATAGAAATAAATTTACTGATAGATTTTTTATTGAATTATAAAATAACCTATTTTTGCAAACAATCTATGTGCTTAAAAAAACTTACCATATTATCTACATTCTTCGTTTCGGCTATATTTTTAGCCCAAAACGGAGCTAATGTTTATCCTTTCCTCAATATTCCTATTTCTGCACGCCAAGCTGCATTGGGAGGAGATGCCGTTTCTGTGAGAGATTATGATGTGAATTTCGCTATGGTAAATCCATCTTTATTAAATATAGATATGGAGCAGCGTATCGCAATAAACTACGCTTCGTATCTCGCAGATTCCAAATACGGAACGATAAGTTATGCTAAGGATTTGGGACGAGGGCATCTTATTTCTGCCCACGCAAAATATATGGACTACGGCAAAATGCCAAGAACCGATGAAAGTGCCCAAATTTCAGGAGAGTTTTCTGCGATAGATGCCATGCTTGGGATTGGCTATGCTTATCAATTAGAAGAAGATTGGACGATTGGCGGAAGCGTAGGATTTGTAACTTCTAAGATAGATAATTACACTTCTATGGCGATTATAGGAAGCGGTGCGGTAACTTATCATTTCAAAAAAAATAAAGAAACGCTATCTTTGGTTGCCCGAAATTTTGGACATCAAATAAAAACTTACAACGGCGTTCGAGAGCGACTTCCTTTTCGGATAGATTTGGGATACACCAAAATATTAGATGAGTTTCCACTGGCGATTACAATTACTGCACACGATTTACAAAAATTCGACATCTCTTCGGAATATAATAACAACGGACAAGAAGTAAAATTTGGGCGAAAAGTATTAGACCATTTTTCTTTCGGTGCAGAGTTGTTTCCCGAAGATGCTTTCAACATCCGATTGGGATATAATGTGAAACGAGGCAACGAACTCGCCATAACAGACCAAAGGAATTTTTCGGGATTATCGGCAGGTTTCGGAGTGAAGATTTCCTCTTTCCGTTTTGATTATGCCCACGTTCGTTATCATAACGCATCTAATATGAATATGCTCGGTCTCACAATGGATTTAGTAGAACTAAGTGGTAATAGACGATAATACAAACCAAAATGAAGAAAAAACCAGTTATAGCGATAGACGGCTACTCGTCCACAGGT
>JAUNTR010000028.1:0-6796 GCA_030538575.1 Cruoricaptor ignavus
AATCAAAAATTATAGGTTTTTCTTCGTATTGGTATCTTTTTCCAGCTTCGTCTTGGTAAATGTTTTTGCGATTTTCGTTCAGTTGTTTCACCAAAACATTAGTCCATTTTTTTCTGTATTTCAGCATTTCATTTATCTCACCACTTCCAACGGATGTTTTATCCATAAGGATTTTAGTCATAGAATCGCTTTTTATGGTGTTGTAATCGCTAAATCGGGAATAATCTTTCCCGATTTGCAAAATACAGCTTGTGGTCGTTTTACTTTTTGGCAGGTCGGTGTTTCTCACAAAATCCAAAAGATAGTAGATATTGTAAGAACTTTCGTCCAGCGTTTTTGTTTCTATTTTCCCAGGTTTCAGACTAAAACCACCCGATAACCTAATATCCTGAGCTACAAGATTTAAACCTAAAAACAAAGAGCAAATAATAGAAAATTTATATTTCATAATTTATCTTTAAAATTAATGAAGCGAAAATAACACTGAAATTAATTCTATGCAAATTCTTTTAAAAATCAGCGGATTCAAATCATCATTGAATCCGCTAATTTCTTAATCTCTTAATTTTGACTTAATCCCTTAATTCCTAAAACGCAACATCTACGCCCAAATAAAGCATTGCAGGCATAATAGGTGCGTAAACCATTCCTCCATCAAAATAATTACTGAAAGGATTTGCGGCATCTATAATCGGATTTTTTTGCTTGTAAGACGTCAGATTTTCTCCACCTGCATACAATCTTATTTTGCTATTAATGTGCTTGGAAACTTGGGCATTTAGCGTAGAAAAAGTTTTAGAATACACAGGCAATCTATACGCCAAAGGATTGGCATCTAAGTTCGGCAACTTTTGTCTTCCCACAATATTCAGCGTGGTGTCGAACGACCAATAACCGCCTTTCGCATTTTTGTTGGTAGAGTAAGCCAAATTCACAAAACCTCGATTTTTTGCCATAAACGGCACTTCTCTTCTTCCATCGGCAAAATCGGCTTGTACATCATAATATTTGTACGCCAATCTCACATCAAAATTTTTGAATGGCGTAAAATCCCACTGCGTTTGGAAACTGTTGGCAAAAGAATTCCCATCCAAATTATAGAACACAATTTTGTTCGGCGATTGGTCTAAATCCAAAAGCACTTGGTCTTGAAAATCGGTTCGGAAAAAATCTGCAACAATGGTGGAATTTCTACCAAAAAGTCTAAACTCCTGTTGAAGGCTCGCCCCATAATTCCAAGCAATTTCGGGTTTCAAACCATAAATATCTCCACCATTTGCAATGATTTCAATTTCCCTATTCGATGCAAAAAAGCCTTGGCTTTCCGCAAAAATATTTGCCGTACGGAAACCTCTTCCTGCGGATAATCTAAGAATGGTTTTCGGAGCAATATCGTATTTAAAATTCAATCTTGGGGTAAATTGTGTTCCTGCCAAATTATGAAAATCGGCTCTTGCACCAGCAACCAAAGTGTATTTCAGCCCCGTCAAAGTATATTCAAAAAACACACCCGGAACGGTTTCTGTTCTTTTGAATTTTTCAGCTAAATAATCTTCATTGTATTTATCGTAAAGGAAACTCGCACCCGTTTTGTACTTATGATTGGTATTTCCTATAATGCTCTCGAAAATTAAATTGGAATAATAAGTGGTTTGCTTGCCAAAATAATTCCTCAAACCAAAAAAGCTATCTTGCTGATGATAGGTAAATTGGTTCATCCAACCGATACTTTGGTAAGGTTTTCCTTTGAAAACATACCCTGTTTTATTCCAAACCTGAAATCTAGAAATGTCTATTCCCACACCATACGCCGATTGTTGGGATTGATGCAGTTTTTTATTAAAAGCCATTTGCCCCGCATATCTCTCATCTTTCAAAAAATTAATCCCGAAATGCGAACCCAATCCTGTATGCTCCAAATCATTGTAATTCAATAGATAAGCAATATTCATTTGGTTTCCTGTTGGTTGGTCCAGAAAACCATCATCATTATAATCCATCTTAGCCAATGTCGCATTTCCGTGCAAGAGAATTGATTGACTCCAATGCTCACCAATCGCAGAAGTATGCGTAATATTGGCTTCGGTTCTTGCATTGTTATCAGCAAAAAGGTTGAGCGTAGTTTCAGGTTTTTTATTAAATTTTAATAATTCGGTATTAATCTGTCCTGTAATGCTTTCGTAGCCGTTGGTTACGGTACTTCCTCCTTTGGTTAGTTGTATTCCGCCAATCCATCTTCCAGGAATAAAATTAAGTCCATACGCTGTGGAAAGTCCACGGATTTCGGGTAACAATTCTTTGGTTAATGAAGTGTATTTCTGGTCTAAACCAAGCATTTTCAATTGTTTAGTTCCTGTAACTGCATTACTGAAAGATACATCTACCGTGGCATTGGTTTCAAAACTTTCAGATAAATTACAACACGCTGCTTTCATCAATTCTTTTTGCCCGATATTAAAAGTAAGTCCTGCACTTTTACCGTCTATTGCAGTTGCAGCTTGCATTTTGGTTACCGTAACACCTTCTATACTTTTGTCATAATGGTCAGGATGATTGTGAGACGATTTTTGAGTTTTCGGATTTTCATCACTGTGAACCAACGGATTTTTAGCCTCTACGGGAATATCTCTGGGATACAAGCAACAAGCTGGGAGATTGCTGTAAGCCACATTATCCGATTTATGCAATTCGTTATCGTGTCCTGCATCGGCAATTTTTTTCAAAATAGCATCTGCTGAAGTTTTATTAAAATCGAAGTCTAAGGTTAATAATTGCGTTTCCGCATCCCAATCCGCAAACGAAGCTCCATTATCCTTAGCCGTTTTTTCTATTCTGTTTTTGCAGGAAGTACAATTCCCTTTCACAAAAAACTGGTTTTCTTTTTTACTGATTTCAGATTGTTTTTGTTCTGAAGCAAAAGGAGTTCTATCATACAAACAACATCCTGGCAAACTGTTGTAAACAGAATCTTCGGCATTGTATTTTTGGTTATCGTGTCCTACTTCTGCAATGTGTTTTAAAATGGAATCCGATGATGTTTTATTGGCATCATATTCTATTTTTAGGGTTTGTGTTTCGGCATCCCAAACCGCTATGTTCGCCCCGAATTTTTTCGCTGTGTTTTCTATGCGTTCTTTACACATATTGCAATTTCCCTTTACTAAAAAGGATTCCTCGGTTTTCTGCTGTGCAAAAATAAATGTGCCCAACAAAAGAAAACCAAATATGGTGATTTTTTGTAATAAAAGATTCATTACGATTATTTTTTTGATTAATGATTTTGATGCAAAAAACTATTGGTTTCAACATTTTTTTTGCATCGGAAAATAACTTAGAAAATAGAGAGAACTGTTCTAAATCTCAATTTTCCAACTAAAATTTGTTTTGATTTTTTTTAATTAAATTAAAAAGAAACTCTCGCCAAAAAAGAATATTTGGCTTTTTTGAAAAAAATAATCAGCTGATTTTGGGCGGTTGCCATATATCTCGCAAACCATAAGAAAGGTATGGTGTAGAATAACTGAACAACACTTTTTTAGAAATATCTTGATAGCCTAAAAATGGATTTGCATTCTCGGGCTTCATCAATAAAATGGAGAAAATACTGCACGTTGCACAATCCACACAACATTTGCTTGTACAAGGATTTTGGCTGTCGGAGCAATCGTCTTTTTCCTTGTTTTCGGTTTCGCTATGGCATTTGGTAGAAGTTTCAGTTTTGTTACAACAATCCATATCATTGGTTTGTGCAAAAAGGATTTGTTTAGGAATTAAAAATATTCCCAAAGCCACAAACATCATCAATATGTAAAACTTGCTTTTCATTTGCTGGTGCAAAGTTATAAAAAAAATTATGATTAAATAAATAAAACCACCAAAAAAGGTGGTTTTTCAATGATAACTCAATCAATTATTCATCTTTTATTTCTGTGCCATTGTAGAAAAATCTACAACACTATCATCTACAATTCTTGTTGCAAAGCGAAACTTTGGTCCCCAATATCTATCGCTTAGCGGAGAAATCATTACGCCTCTGGATGTAGAAGCGTGGATAAAATTCACTTCGCCATTTTCATCAATATTATGTACAATTCCAACGTGAGAAATCCTACCTCCTCTGGAGAAAAATACCAAATCGCCTTTTTTCATTTCTTCTTTAGAAATTTTTTCGCCTTGCAAAGCTTGGGAAGCGGCAACTCTCGGTAAATTCATCCCCATAACTGCACCAAAAACAGAAAGTACAAAGGCAGAACAATCTATTCCTTTTCTAGTCATTCCACCATATCTGTATGGTGTACCAAGGTAAGATTCTGCTTCTTGCATTAGGTTATCCAATTGCTTTTCAAAAAGAATAGTTTTTTGGATTTCGGCATTTTTGTTAGCTTTTTCTATGGAAGCTAAAGCCATATCTATTTTTTGGGAAGGAGAGATTTCCTTCTTTATTTCGTTTAAGTTTCTTGTAGAAATCGATGTAAGTTTGGCATCGGTTTTGTATGTAATTGGGTTAGATACAACATAGTTACTAACACAAGACTGTAGTGAGAATGCTGAAATAATCGCTACAACGTAGAACAAAACTTTTTTCTTCATATATATTTGATTATCTGTGTTAAGAATTATTTGATTTAACAAGGCAAATGTAGAGAAACCCCTGCTAACAGGTAAACATTTGAAATTTTAAATACAATTTTTTAACACATTTTAACATATTTAACCCGTATGTTAAAAAAAAATCTCCGTAAGCCCTTTATTTTAGGACTTGCGGATTTTTTGTTTTTTAAGATTTTTTAACATTATATCTTTTCATCTATTGGTTGAATAAGTTCTATCTATCAAAAAACAAATCCCAAGAAATTACATTCTCGGGATTTTTTTCACATTAATTTTATCTTAAATTTTAGAAAGCAAAGTTCGGAAGTTTACCTTTTCATCGATAATTCTTCTAAGTTCGGAAACTGCGACACGCTCTTGTTTCATCGTATCTCTTTCTCTTAATGTAACGGTATTGTCGTTCAAAGAATCGTGATCCACAGTAATGCAAAATGGCGTTCCTATCGCATCTTGTCTTCGGTAACGTTTTCCGATGCTGTCTTTTTCCTCTGAAATAATATTAAAATCGAATTTCAAATCATTGAATATTTTTTCAGCAAATTCTGGCAGACCATCTTTTTTTACCAAAGGCAAAATAGCCGCTTTTACAGGAGCCAATGCTGGTGGAAGCGATAAAACGGTACGCTCTGAACCATCTTCTAACACTTCGTTTTTCAAGCAATGCGACATCAGAGCAAGGAACATTCTGTCTAACCCGATGGAGGTTTCTACAACGTAAGGCACGTAACTTTTGTTTCTTTCCGGGTCGAAATATTGTAATTTTCTTCCAGAGAATTTCTCGTGAGCGTTCAAATCGAAATCGGTTCTGGAATGAATTCCTTCTAATTCCTTAAATCCAAAAGGAAACTTAAACTCGATATCTGCTGCTGCATTGGCGTAATGTGCCAATTTTTCGTGGTCGTGGAATTTGTAATTTTCATTTCCTAAACCAAGGGCCAAATGCCAGTTCAGTCTTTTTTCTTTCCAAGTTTTGTAAAACTCGAGTTCCGTTCCAGGAGGTACGAAAAATTGCATTTCCATTTGTTCAAACTCTCTCATTCTGAAAATAAATTGCCTTGCAACAATCTCATTTCTAAATGCTTTTCCTATTTGTGCAATCCCAAAAGGTAATTTGTGGCGAGAGGTTTTTTGTACATTTAGGAAGTTTACAAAAATCCCTTGTGCGGTTTCTGGTCTTAGATAAAGGTCGGTTGCGTTTTCTGCTGACGCTCCCAATTTCGTCCCAAACATTAGGTTGAACTGTCGTACATCTGTCCAGTTTTTAGAACCCGTATCGGGATCGGCGATTTCCAGTTCTTCTATCAAGGCTTTTACATCTGCCAAGTTTTCTTCTTCCAGAGATTTTGCCATTCTTGTTAAAATCGTTTTTTGCCTTTCTCTGTAATCTAAAACTCTTTGGTTTGTGCTTTCAAACTGTTCTTTATCAAACGTTTCCCCAAATCTTTTAGCCGCTTTATCTATTTCTTTTTGGGCTTTATCTTCCAGCTTTGCACAGAAATCTTCAATCAATACATCTGCACGAAAACGTTTTTTGGAGTCTTTATTATCAATCAATGGGTCATTAAAAGCATCTACGTGTCCACTCGCCTTCCAAGTTGTAGGATGCATAAGGATGGCGGAATCTAATCCGACAATATTTTCATTAAGCTGAACCATTGCTTTCCACCAATATTGCTTGATGTTGTTTTTCAGTTCAGCACCATTTTGTCCGTAATCGTAAACTGCTGAAAGTCCGTCGTAAATCTCGGAGCTCGGGAAAATAAATCCGTATTCTTTTGCGTGGGAAACCACATTTTTAAAAACATCTTCCTGCTTTGCCATATAATTGATTTTAATTGCAAAAATAAGGAAATTTTAGGATAAAGTAAACTCTTTGAGGGATAAAGCTATTGGCGAAGAAAATATTTTGATTGAATGATAATTTTTGTGAATTAAAACAAGCTTGTTTACCGCTTATTTTTAAAAAATGTTTTTATGATTTCCGAGCAAGGGTTTTCTAAAATCCCTGTAACGATTTCAGTTTTAGGATGTAGAGAAAGTTGTTTATTAATAAAGCCTCTTTGCTCATCTCTCGCCCCAATCACTACTTTGGAAATCTGCGACCAAGCCAAAGCACCTGCACACATTACACAAGGTTCTAAGGTAATGTACATTGTACAATCCCGAAGATATTTCCCACCAAGAA
>JAUNTR010000028.1:6896-11674 GCA_030538575.1 Cruoricaptor ignavus
CAAGGTTCTAAGGTAATGTACATTGTACAATCCCGAAGATATTTCCCACCAAGAAAATTTGCAGCTGAAGTAATTGCCTGCATTTCAGCGTGTGCCGTAACATCGTTTAAAGTTTCGGTAAGATTATGAGCTCGAGCAATAATACGGTTATTTAGGACGACAATGCAACCTACGGGAACCTCATCTTTTTCCAATGCGGTTTCCGCCTCTTGCATTGCCATTTTCATAAAATACTCGTCTGTAAACATTGATTTTAATTAATAATTAAAAAGGAATAATTAATAATTAGGAAACACTTTAATCTTGTATCTTGATTCTTGGCTCTTGATTCTTAAATCTAAATTAATCATTCAGTTTCAGAACCGCCATAAAAGCACTTTGCGGAACTTCCACTCTACCAATTTGCTTCATTTTCTTTTTCCCTTCTTTTTGTTTTTCAAGAAGTTTACGTTTTCTGGAAATATCACCACCGTAGCATTTTGCCGTAACATCTTTCCTCAATGCTTTTATCGTTTCTCTTGCGATAACTTTTGTACCAAGAGCCGCTTGTACAGCAATATCGAATTGTTGTCTTGGAATTAATTCTCTCAACTTTTCGCACATTCTTTTACCTATATAATAAGCATTGCTATCGTGGATTAGCGAAGATAAAGCATCTACCATATCTCCATTAATCAGAATATCCATCTTCACCAATTTGGAAGCACGGAAACCAATCGGATGATAATCGAATGAAGCATAACCTTTGGAGATAGATTTTAATCGGTCATAAAAATCGAAAACCACTTCGGATAACGGCATATTGAAGACCAATTCCACACGATCTGCAGTAAGGTAACTTTGGTTTACAATTTCACCACGTTTCTCGATGCAAAGCGTCATAACCGCTCCCACGAAATCGGATTTTGTAATAATCGAGGCTTTGATGTAAGGCTCTTCCACTCTGTCCATCAGCGTTGGGTCTATCATTTCTGATGGATTATTGATGAGGATAGGCACTTCGGGTTCTTTTTTGGAATAACCGTGGTAAGACACGTTGGGAACAGTCGTTATCACATTCATCCCAAATTCTCTATCCAATCTTTCTTGAACAATTTCCATATGCAACATTCCCAAAAATCCGCATCGGAAACCAAAACCTAATGCCGCAGAACTTTCTGCCTCGAAAACCAAAGAAGCATCATTCAATCTCAGTTTTTCCAAAGAAGTTCTTAGTTCCTCGAAATCTTCGGATTCTATCGGATAAATTCCTGCGAAAACCATCGGTTTCACTTCCTCAAATCCTTCGATAGCATTGGGTGCAGGATTATCGGTTGCGGTAATTGTGTCTCCCACTTTTACCTCTCTGGCATCTTTAATCCCAGAAATAATGTAACCTACATCTCCACATTTTATTTCTTGTTTCGGAGCTTGTTTCAGTTTCAGAGTTCCCACTTCATCGGCATCGTAAGTTTTATCCGTTGCCATAAATTTTACTTTCTGACCTTTTTTAATGCTTCCGTTCACGACTTTAAAATACGCTTCAATTCCTCTAAACGGATTGAAAACAGAGTCGAAAATCAAGGCTTGCAAAGGAGCATCTGGGTCGCCTTTCGGTGCAGGAATACGCTCTACAATTTGCTCTAAAAGATAATGAACGCCTTCGCCTGTTTTCCCTGAAACTCTTAGTACATCCTCGGGTTCGCAACCCAAAAGATTTACAATTTCATCGGTTACTTCTTCGGGATTGGCAGAAGGCAAATCTATTTTATTTAAAATCGGAATGATTTCCAAATCGTTTTCCAATGCCAAATAAAGGTTAGAAATCGTTTGTGCCTGAATGCTTTGTGCCGCATCTACAATAAGTAAAGCACCTTCGCACGCTGCAATAGAACGAGAAACTTCGTAAGAAAAATCCACGTGTCCCGGAGTATCAATAAGATTAAGGACAAATTTTTCGCCTTTGTACTCGTAATCCATTTGTATGGCGTGAGATTTTATAGTAATGCCACGCTCTTTTTCCAAATCCATATCATCCAAAGTTTGGGCTTGTAATTCCCTTTGGGTAACGGTATTGGTGTATTCCAACAAGCGGTCTGCGAGTGTAGATTTTCCGTGGTCGATATGTGCAATAATGCAAAAGTTTCTTATATTCTTCATTCAGTTATTTCGGATAATTTGCAAAGATAGGAAAAAAGAGAATATCTGCATAACTTGTTATTAATCCTCATTTTGTGAGGGAAAGCAAACAGCCTCCGTATTTTTTGTTTACGGAGGCTGTTCTAACATAAAAAAATAAACTATTACGAGATATTACCGTCTCGTTCGGTAATGGTTTTGAGGCGTTTCAGGATTTGCATTACCAATTTCTTTATTCTTCAATTCCATTTTTTTGTTAAACATTTTTTCTCTCATTTGCCCTTCGGTTTGGAACATTTTCAAAACTTGCTGAGGGCGAACTACATTCTGCATTTTCATTGCACAATCTTTTCTATTATCCAAAAGTTGTTGTCCTAAACTAAAACTTTCGTCTAATTTTTTCCTCGCTTCGGAATCTGATAATTTTTCGGGGTCGAAATTATTATTGAATTTTTCCTTTATTCTCCGTTGGTTATCTTGGTATTCGCTATACACTTTTTTAAATTCCGCTCTGTCTTTTTCAGGAATATTCAAATCCTCCACCAACATATTTTCACGAAAAGTATTCAGCCATTCTCGTTTTTCTGCGGGAGTCATTTTTTTTATTTGCTCCTTTTGTGCATTCGGATTTTTATTTCCTGGATTAAATCCCATTTGCACTTGTGCTTGCACACCATAAGCGGAACCGACTACAAATAATAATGTTATCAATATTTTTTTCATCTTAATCATCGTTTTTAGTTATACAAATCCAAATAAACATCCAAATCTGCATCTCTGGACATTTCCGAAATTTCAGCAGAAGTAAATGATGCCAATGCCTGCTCTACCGTTTCGGGCTGAACCAATTTTGCATTAGGAATTGTAGTATTAATTTTATTTTTAGGTTGTACTAACACTTCGGTTGGTTGCTTCTGTAAATTGTTGTTTGGTTCTGAAACCACCAAGCGAGTTTCCGTATTTTGCAAGGTTTCTATTCCTGAGGTTTCATTTTTTATCTCGACTTCATTTTCGGTAGAAAAACTATTCTGTTCAGATTGTACATTTGCTATTTGCGGTTGTTTTTCATCATTTATTGAATTAATGAAAATCCCAATCCCGAAAAGCACCACAACCGCAGCAGCTAAGGAATACGCCCAATTTTTCTTTAATGAAAATATTTTAGTTTCGGGCATTTTCTTTTGTGTAGTTTGCTGCAAAACACGTTGTTGCATTCCCTCGAAAAAATTGTCAGGAGTTTTGTAAATGTTCTTTCTCTCTAATTGCTCTATATCAAAATTTTTCATTTTTATTGAAAAAAGTTTATTCGTGGTAATTCTCTTTTATATACGTTTCTATCTTTTGTTTGGCGTAGTGGTAATTGGTTTTTAGCGTTCCAACGGACATTTCCAAAATCTCGCTCATTTCCTCGTAAGGCAAATCGTCGTAATACCTCATTGTAAAAACCAATTTTTGCTTTTCGGGCAAACTTTGTATGGCTTTTTGCAGAAGGATTTGTATTTCTTCCGCATCGGTTTGGCTTTCTTCCGCTACCATATTTTGCAGGTAAGCCTCCGAATCTTCGCCGATGCTTTGCATTTTTTTCAATTTATTTATTTGTTGCAAAGCCTCGTTGGTCGCAATCCTGTAAAGCCAAGTGTATAACTGACTATCTTGCTTGAACTGATGAAAGTTTTGGTACGCTTTTATAAACGTTTCTTGCAAGGTATCTTCTGCCAAATCGTGGCTCACAACTATTCTACGGATATGCCAATACAATCTACTTTGGTAGGCATCCATCATCGCACGAAGTCCTTTTTCCCGACTTCGCTCATTGGTCATCATCGAAATGATTTCTGCGTCTTTTACTTTCATTGGATGCTTACGTTCTTTTGATGTTTTTTTTTATCAAAGGTTAAATTCCTTTCTCTAATTTTTTTCTGAAAGACAACTTTTAATTTGCCTGTTTTTACCGTAATCAAAAATCGTGAAAAAGTGATTTATCTAAATAAAAAAAGAAGAAATAAAAATGAAAACAAAGAGCTTTATTCAACTTAAAGCATTAAAAACCAAAGCATTAAATATCAATGATCAAAACTTTGAATTTGAAAAACTTTAAACCTTGAATTAATTAAATACCTTTGTGGTATGAAAACAGTTATCATCGGTTCGGGAAATGTTGCTTATCATTTAGCGAAAGCTTTCAATGAAAACAAAATCCCCGTAACCCAAATTTTTGGGAGAAATACAGAGGCTTTAAGCCAAATTTCCGAAGAGACCAAAATTCCTTTTTCCACGACAGAATTGGCAGATGCGGATTTTTATCTTATTTGCGTAAGCGATTCTTCGGTGGAAGAAATTTCAAAAATCATTACCAAAGATAATTGTTTGGTTGCTCATACATCTGGCTCTTTACGGAAAGAAATTTTGCAAGGCAATTACCGAAAAGCGAGTTTCTATCCGTTGCAAACTTTTTCTAAAACTAAAAATTTAGTTTACAAATCCATTCCTTTTTTCTTGGAAAGCGAGAGCGAACAAGATTTGGAACTGATGAAAAATCTTGCTGATAAAATCTCGGAAAATGTAATGAAATCTGATTTCGAGAAGAGGAAATACATTCATCTGACGGCGGTTTTGGCTTGCAATTTCGTTAATCATCTTTTTGCAAGAGCCAAAGAAAT
>JAUNTR010000028.1:11774-16556 GCA_030538575.1 Cruoricaptor ignavus
CGGCGGTTTTGGCTTGCAATTTCGTTAATCATCTTTTTGCAAGAGCCAAAGAAATATCGGATTCGCAAGAGATTCCTTTCGATTTCTTCCTTCCGCTCATCGCTGAAACGGTGGAGAAAATACATTATCTAAATCCCAAAAATGCACAAACAGGACCTGCGGTAAGAAACGATGCCCGAATCCTAAAACTGCACGAAGAACTAATTAGCAATCCGCAAACTTTGGCGATTTACAAAACCATGAACCAATCTATTCGAGAGATGTATCAACTTGATTTTTAAATGATTTCAAATTAAATTTCATAATTATTTTCAGTTATTTTGTAACAAACTGATGGAGTTACATACTTATTATAAAAAACATCTTGAGTTTTATTAAATATTAAGTATGAAAAAATTATTCTCCATCCTGCTATTTTCTGTTATTTTTATAGCAAATGCACAAGTTACGGCAAATCGTTTTTTGTATGAACTAACCTTTAAACCGAAAACAGATTCCGCAAAAATGGATAAAGTAATGGCGGTTTTGGACATTACTCCAGAGAAATCTATATTTCGGGATTACACCATTGTTTCGCAAGATTCTATACTGAAAGAGAAAATAGAACTGATGCAAAAAACAGGAAATTTCCGTGATTTATCAAAGGAAATAACCACTCCGAAATTTTCTTATAAGATTATAAAAACTCAACCAAAAATGGAAGTTCAGTACATAGAAGGTATCCTAAACGGAATGTCGCCTATACAATTGATGTACAAAGAAACTCCGAATTTCAACTGGAATATCCTCTCGGAAAAAGAGAAAATAGGCGAATATAATACGCAAAAAGCAACTACCGATTTCGGCGGAAGAAAATGGACTGCGTGGTTTTCTACAGATATTCCGTTGCAAGATGGTCCTTACAAATTCTACGGTTTACCAGGACTAATCGTGAAGATAAAAGATGACGGAAATAATTATACTTGGGAACTGAAAGGCAACGAAAAAGTAAATAATTTTGAGGAAGTAACTTATGTGGAAAAAATAACGCCCGGAGGAGCTGGTGCGATTACAGAAGTCCCAAGGGAACGTTTCGAGAAAACTTTTGCGGAATACAAAAAAGACCCGTTTTCCTCTTTCCGTTCGCAAATGACACCACAAATGATGTCGCAAAAAATCCCAGGACAAGACAAAACTCTCGGGGAAATAATAAAAGAACAGGAGAAAAAAACTATAGAATTTTACAATGCTAACAACAACCCAATTGAGTTGGAATACGATACAAAAAAGAAAAAATAATCCTCATATCAAACTAAATAATTGTTGTAACCGAAAATGGCATCGTGCTGTTTTCGGTTTTTTCTATTAAAGTAATTGTTTCTTTTAAACTTAAATATTATTTAGATTAAATTTAAATAGTGTATATTTGTACTTCAAAAAAAAATCTTTGCATTGAAAACCCCAAACTCTAATACGATGTGCTGTTTTCCATTAAATAAAAATGGAATTATAAAAGACTACGATAATAGCGACCTGAAAATGCCCAACAAAATCATAGATATGGGATTGTTGCCGAATACAACTTTCAAAATTTTGTATCAAGCACCTTTTGGCGGTCCGCTTTATTTGGAATATGGTAATGAAAAAAGTAAGGTTGCTCTGCGAGAAGAGGAAGCCAAATTTATTATTGTAGAAGCATTGGATTAGATTTAAGGAAAAAACAGATTATGCAAAAGAAAAATTACGATAAAAAAATCCTGCTCGTAGGAAATCCAAATGTAGGGAAATCTACCATTTTCAATGCACTGTGCAATAGCAAACAAAAGACAGGAAACTATGCAGGAGTTACGGTTTCCAGCCATTCGGGAGATTATATTTATAAAAAAGAATCGGTAGAAATTATAGATTTGCCAGGCTCATACAGCGTTTATCCAGCTTCAGAAGACGAAGCCGTTTTTGCGAAATATTTGGTAGATGAAAAGGATAAATACAATGGCGTAATCTACGTTTTGGATGCATTGAATTTGAAGAGAGGTTTGCTACTTTTCCAACAAATACAAGATTTGGGAATTCCTACGATTTTGGTTGCCAACCAAATAGATGAAGCGGAAAAAAGAGGAATTGATATTGATTTTAAACAACTTGCACAACTTCTCGGGACAATCGTAATTGAAACCAATGCTAAGGAAAAATTAGGAATAGAAAATTTGCGAAAAGCTATTCTTAATAACGATTTTTCGACTTCAAAAAACATCACTTTTGAAATTCCTTCGGAGCAGAAAATCGTGGTAGAAAGCCTTAGTTCCAAAACAAAAGAAAATAATCCTTACCGAATTTGGAATCTCCTCGCTTCGGACAAATACATCGGGAAAATAGAAAGCCTGAACGACCAACTGACGGAGAAAGATACCAAATGTATTATCCCGAAACGTTTGCAAACGCAAGAAACCATTCGCAGATACCAAAATATAGAGAAAATAACCAACCAAGTTATCCACAAAAAACCTCAACTGAAAGAATTATTAACCGAGAAATTGGATAAGCTTTTGGTTCATAAGTTTTGGGGTTATGTGATATTTTTTGCAGTATTATTACTCATTTTCCAATTGGTTTTCTTTATGGCAGAATATCCTATGAATTGGATAGATGAAGGTTTTGCTTGGTTATCCGAAACCGTAAAAACTATTCTCCCAGAAGGGCCGCTCAATAGTTTGTTATCCGATGGGATTATTCCAGGATTAGGCGGAATTGTTATCTTCGCTCCGCAAATCGGGATTTTGTTGTACTTGCTTTATCTTTTAGAAGATTCGGGATATATGGCAAGAGTTATCTTCCTGATGGATAGATTTTTAAAACCTTTTGGACTTAATGGGAAAAGTATCGTTCCGCTTGTTTCGGGGATTGCGTGTGCCATTCCTGCAATTATGTCCACCAGAAATATAGAAAATGTAAAAGAACGACTGATTACCATTTTGGTAACTCCTTTTATGACTTGTTCTGCAAGGCTTCCCGTTTACACAATTATCATTGCACTGGTAATTCCCGCAGAGCATTTCCTCGGGATAGATTATCGGGCTTGGGCACTTTTAGCAATGTATGTTTTGGGATTTGCAACCGCTTTGGCATCAGCTTTTATCCTCAAAAAAACGATAAAACAAAAGACCAAAAGTTTCCTTATTATGGATTTGCCACCTTATAAACTTCCGCTTTTCGGATACGATTTCCGATTGATGTTGGAGAAGGTTTGGGATTTCATTTTAGGAGCAGGACGTGTGATTCTTGCCGTGAGTGTTATCCTTTGGGTTTTAGGATTTTTAGGACCAAGCACCGAGAAAGGAAAACTTTTTGATACCGATGTACATATGGATGATTCTTATCTCGCCAAAATAGGAAAATCCATAGAACCTGTGGTTGAGCCTTTGGGTTACGATTGGAAAATGGGCGTATCCATCATTACCAGTTTTGCAGCGAGGGAAGTTTTTGTCGCAACAATGGCAACGCTTTACAGTTTGGATGATGATGTGGAAGAAGGCAAAATCATAGATAAAATGAGAGAAGACACCAGACCCGATGGCACAAAAAGTTTCACTTTGGCAACGGGAGTTTCTATTCTTATATATTACGCATTTGCTATGCAATGTATCGCTACAATAGCCGTAGTTTACAGAGAAACCAAGAGCTGGAAATGGACACTGCTGCAAGTCGTATTTATGACAGGATTGGCTTACATTGCCGCAATGTTGGTTTATCAGTTTTTAAAATAATTTGAAACGATGGATACTTCACTTCTTATACAATACATTATTATTGCCGTGCTTGTCGTAGGTGCGTGCTATTATATGATAAATAAATTTCGAAAGAGTTTTTCTAAAAAGAAATTCGATAAAAATAATTCCTGCGGAAACGATAACTGCGGATGTTCTTGATTGAGAAAAATAAAATTTAACATTTAGTTAATATTCAACTTGATGAAATTTTTGTATATTTATTTTCTATAATTCAACTAAAAAAGTATAAATATGCTAAAAAAATATCAATATTCACTTGTCTATTGTCCGCTATGTGGTTGTTTTCGGAATCCAGTCATTTTGTTTATGTCGTTCATTTCAAGCCAGATTCTTTATCAGATAAAAACGAACGAGAATTAATGGTTTTAGACATTAATCAAGAAAAAGCAAAATTTTATCCTTTGGAATATCTAAAAAACGATTCCCTATTTCATGCCAAAGGTGAATACGTTTACACCTATCCGAAGCTGAATATAAAACTGGAAAGAAAACTTGGTTCAGAAGAAAATCAAAATTTTTACAACCAATCTCCATTGTATTATCTTTACAATACCAAAGACAAACAAAACTGGAACATCAGTAACGAAACCAAACAAATCGACCGATATAACGTACAAAAAGCAACGACTAATTTCGGCGGAAGAACTTGGGAAGCGTGGTTCACAACCGAAATACCAATCAGTGAAGGTCCTTATAAATTCCGAGGATTACCCGGATTAATTATCGCTATAAAGGATAGCAAAAGTGATTATGATTTCCAACTTACGGCTGTTAGAAATCATTCAAAATCCTACGATACCACATATTTTATAGAAAATTTGAACCAACTAAAACCATTGAAAATATCGGAGAAACAATTCCAAAAATTGCAATTAGATTATTTTGATAATCCGAGTAAAGATTATCCTTCCAACGCTCTTTATGTTAAAAATAAAGATGGCGAAATAACAAAAGTGGACACCAAAAAACTAAACGAACAAATGCAAAATTATCTTCGGAAAAGAAACAACCCGAT
>JAUNTR010000369.1 GCA_030538575.1 Cruoricaptor ignavus
GCGAGGTTTGTAAAACCAATTCTATTAAAGATTTGTTGCCATTTAGTTTTGATGCATCTTATTTGTAAATAGATACTTTCCTTTAACAATAAAAATTGAAATAGATAATGAAAAAACAATTCATTCTGGTTGGTACATTGTTGCTAATCAGTACTTTTGCATTTGCCCAAGAAAAAGAAACGGCAATAGAAGAGGTAACTATTGCGAATAAAACATCTCAACAGTTATACGAAACTGGGAAAAATGTGATTTTGCTTACCCAAAAAGATTTAGAAAAATACAAAGGACAAAACCTGAACGATATTTTGCAACAAGTTTCAGGATTCCAAATCACAGGAAATTTTAATGGAAACCAAGAACCCAAATCCCCAAAAATACGAGGTGGAAAATTGGCGAATTTTCTTGTATTGGTAGATGGTGTGCCAATGAAAGACGTAACAGGGAATGATTATAATGCAATGGACCTTAGGCTGATAGCTGCTGAAAATGTGGAATCTATAGAAGTGCTAAACGGTGCTTCTTCTGTGCTATACGGTTCTAATGCTACGGTTTCTGTCATTAATATTAAAACTAAAAAATCCTCAACCAAAAAACTGCAAGGAGAAATAGGAGCTCGTGGAGGTTCTTTTGGTACTTATGCACAGAATGCAGGTGTAAGAGGAAATATTAGTGGATTTACCTATCAGGTTTCTGGGTTTAATGAGAAATCTAATGGGCTGTCTTCCGCTTTGGGAGAAGATTTCGATAAAGATGGTTTTGAAAAACAAAATATCTTGGCAAATGTGGGTTATCACAACGAAAGGTTTTCGGTAAACCTAAATTCAGGGTGGAATCACAATCTCTTCAGTTATGATAACGGAGCGTTTACAGATGGTAAAAAACGAGGTGAAGACCAGCAGTTTTATCTCGGTGGAAATGTGGGATATAATTATAAAAACGGAGCATTGGTTGCTAATATCCGCCACTCTACGAACGAGCGAGCACTGAAAGATTTTGATGGGCAAGCCTTCTACGATCAATATTTGTACAAAGGTGATAATTTTTTTGGTGAAATTTATAACACTTATAATTTCGGAGAGTTATTGAAATTAACGGGTGGTTTTCAGTACGAAAAACAATCGATGTCTTATTCCGAAAAACCTTGGAACAGTCCAACGTTGCAAGAGGTTTTGGATTTTGATAATACCAATGTTTATTTTGCAGATGTATTTGTAAATGCTAATTTCAAGTATAAAAAATTTAGGTTAGATGCTGGTGGTCGTTTGGTTAATCATTCCAAATTCAAAAGTCATTTTGTGTATAGCATCAATCCGTATTTTTTACAAGAGCTTAATGGACTTTATCTAAAAGCAGGATACTCTTTTGCTACCGCTTTTATAGCTCCTACGTTGTACCAAAATTTTGGAGATATTTATACATTGCCAAACCCAGATTTGAAACCAGAAACCAACGAAAGTCACGAGATAGACCTAAGTTTTGGAAATAAAGAAAGAACTTTTGTCATCAATGCATCTTTGTTTCAAAGGAATGAAAGGGATATTTTTGTATATCAATTGAATCCCAATTTTACGGGAATGTTCGTAAACGAAGCAAAAAATAAAGCAAAAGGTTTTGAGTTTGGAGCAGATTATACCATCAACAAATATCTGAAAGTTGGTGGGAATTACAGCTTTGTGGAGAAAGATAACCAAGCGACCATGTTGCGTCAACCAAAGCATCGTGTGAATTCTTATGTAGAAATTTCCCCACTCAGATTTACAAGATTGGTTCTTTCTCATCAATATGTGGATAAAAGAAGCGATGTGTTCTACGATAGCAATTTTATACGACAAGATGTTGTGGTGGGTTCTTTTAATTTGTTTAATCTTAATGTTAATCAAAAGATTACCAATGCGTTGGAGGCTTATGTTAATATAGGTAATTTGTTCAATACTTCCTATGTAGATGTGGTTGGTTATACAACAAAACCGAGATTTTACACCGTAGGTTTGGGTTATAAATTTTAAGCAATAAAGATATCAATTAAAGATAAAAGCCATTTCAAAAAAAATGAAATGGCTTTATTTTTTACGAAAAGTATTTCTTTTTAGAACGGATAACCAAAAGCGAAATTGAGAACAGGATTTATAGGATTCCAATTTTTTATCACCCAACGTTGTCCTTCGGGTTGGTTGG
>JAUNTR010000370.1 GCA_030538575.1 Cruoricaptor ignavus
CTGCCACCATATTCATAGATTGTATGGCAGATTTTACGGTGTAGCCTTTCCCGATGAGATTTCCCAAATTTCGGTTTCGGGAGAAAAGGGAATATGCTGTTACCAAAAGGTCGCCCAAATAGGCACTTTCGTTCACATCTCTTGGGGCTTCGTAGATGGCTTCTAAAAACTGCTCCATCTCCCGAATGGCATTGGTTACGAAAACCGCAATAAAGTTGTCGCCATAACCCAAACCGCTTGCAATACCTGCACCAATGGCATATACGTTTTTCAGAATAGCACTATATTCGTTGCCCAAAATATCTTGGCTGTGATTTACTTTTATAAAACTGGATGTAAAAAGTTGGTCCAATTTCTCCGCCACATCTTGCTCTACGGTTGCAATTGTGAGGTACGATAAACGTTCCATAGCCACTTCTTCTGCGTGACACGGACCAGCAATTACCGCTTGGTTTCGGAAACCGATATTGAAGGTATCCCGAAGATAATGAGCCACGATATCGTTGGCTATCGGAACAATACCTTTGATGGCAGAAATAAAAATTTTATCCGAATAATCACAATTCATTTTCTCCAAAGTATCTGATAGATAGATGGATGGAGTTGCCAAAACAATTACTTCGCAGGCGGTTACCAATTCATTAATATCAGTTGTTATTTTCAGATTTTTGGTATTGAAACTTACCGATGTTAGATAATTGGGGTTGTGTCCTCTTAGTTCTATTGCACCTTTTACATACTCGTTTCTTACGCACCAATGCACGAGTTTGCAGTTTTCCAAAAGCATTTTTACAATCGCCGTAGCAAAGCTACCACTCCCAACAACACCAATGCTACATGGTTGTGCGATTTTGGGATTTGTGCTTTTCTTTCGTACGGGCTTTTCGCCCTCTATTTTTTTCTTTGCCATAATAGGTGAAACGTGAATATCATACAAATATATTAAAATAAAAGTGTTTGCAAAAACATACGGAAACTTACTCTTCTATATTTTATCATTTCTTTAAGAAAAATTTAACGAAGTTTAAAAAATGAAAACGTTCTAATTCTCGTTATTTCAACATTGATTTTTGAAATTTATTATAAATTTGCACCTCCAAAAAAATCGAAAGGTTTTGGTGATTTTAAAAAAATAGAATGAAACATATCTTTAATAAAAATAAAAAAACAACAGCGATTATTGCTTTGCTTCTGGTTCTTGTATTCGCACAAGCACTTGCGATAGGGAAACTTTATTCCGAAAAAGATGATAAAAATTACGAGGTAAATTTAGTGAAAATAAATACTGAAAAAGACAGTATAGATTACCTGAAAATGAAATCTGACCTCGTGATGATAGACCACAGTGTAAGGGAGCTAAACCAGTTTTTGCTTGCGAAAAATATGACGAACGAAAGGATTTCTGCCCTTAACCAAGATAGTCTTTCCAATGCGGTTTATATGTCGAAAGCGAGCAATAGATATAGTCAATATTTGGTGGATTTGCAGGAGAAATTGCAACACGTTCCACTTGGGATTCCTACATCGGGATATATTTCTTCCCATTTCGGAAAACGGAAAAATCCTATTCCTAATCGTACTGTGATGTTGGCATCTGCAAAGCCTGCGAAACCCGAACCACAAATAGTGGAGGAAAAAGACAGTTTGGGAAATGTGATTAAAAAAACGGTAATTCCTCAAAATGTAGCAACCTCATCACAAATGCCTGCTGAAGCCGACCAAATGAAATTTCATAAAGGGATAGATATTGCAGTTCCCAACGGAACGGAAGTGAAAAGTGCCGCAATAGGAACGGTGATTTTTGCAGGTGTAAAAGGAGCTTATGGCAATTGTGTTATTATTTCTCACGCCAATGGTTTGGCAACATTGTATGCTCATCTTTCGCAAATTTTGGTTAAAACTAATGAGCAAGTGAAAGTAAATCAGGTGATTGCGAAATCGGGAAATACAGGGCGTTCCACAGGACCGCATTTACATTATGAAATTCATAAAAATAATACACCCGTAAATCCAAAATTATTTTTGAACCTTTAAAAGATAAAAAACAAAAGCCTCGCAAAAAAATGCGAGGCTTTCCATTTTATGATTTAGTGTGTTTTTAATTTTTATAGACTTAGTATCTTACTTTTAGTACAATGTTTCCAAG
>JAUNTR010000371.1 GCA_030538575.1 Cruoricaptor ignavus
TTTTTTTCCTCCAAAACACTACGCATTACCCGAACGCCATAGATGATGATGAACATAAAAATAACGTACATCAGTATCATACTCAATCCATATTTTACACTGAAAATCAAATCGTTATCTTCTTGTTTTTGGTCGATAATGTTTTCTGTGTTGAGTGTGAATTTTTTATTTAGATTTTTTATTTGTGATTCTTCTAATCCTAAATTTTTTATTTTCTCGTTTCGGATTATTTTTTCCAAGTTATTGGCAACTGTATTTTTGGTTTCAAATCCTATCTTTTTGTTTACCAATAGTTTGGTGTCTTTTTCTAATTTATCGAAATCATTGTTTTCTAATTTCGGAATTATTAAAAGTCCATCAATTCCTTCCATTTCTTTCAATGATGCTTTTAGCGAAGCTTCGCTGTTTTCTGGAACGTAGATATATTTTAAATCATCGTTGGATTTCAATTTATCAGTAAAAACTCCACTTTTATCAATAATGTTGAAAGTGTGTGAAGTCTTGTTAGCCTTGAACATCAGAGCGATTAAAGCCCCAAAACCTACAATGAGAAGCGGTGCTAAAAGCGTAAGGATGATGAAAGATTTCTTTTTTACCTGAGTTAAAAATTCTCTTTTGGTAATGAGTATGATGTTTTTCATTTATTCTAAAAATTATTCGGTTTTAATGGGAATTTGTTAAATATAATAGATTATAAGGCGTTACTCACTGCATTAATGAAAACTTCGTTCATACTCGGTATTTTCTCATCAAACGTTCGGATTTTCCCGATTTGCATTAATTCATTTAAAATTAAATTCTGTTCCGATTTTTCCTCTAATTCAAAAGAAATCAAATCGTTTTCATTGGAGAAATGGTCTATATTGTGATGATTTTTAAAGGCTTCAAATTTCCCCAAATCGGTATCTGCAAGCACAACCGAGAAAATATTTTTCTTAAATTTCTCTCGCACATCAAACACTTTTCCGTCCAACACTTTTTTAGAATGATTGATGAGAGCCACATAATCGCACATTTCCTCCACGCTTTCCATACGGTGAGTGGATAGGATAATGGTTGTCCCGTTGTTTTTCAGGTTGATGATTTGGTCTTTGATGAGGTTGGCGTTCACAGGGTCAAAACCCGAAAAAGGTTCATCTAAAATTAGGAGTTTCGGACGATGCAAAACCGTAACCACAAACTGTATTTTTTGTGCCATTCCTTTGGAAAGTTCCGATAATTTTTTCTTCCACCATTGGTCGATATTCAGTTGTTCGAACCAATATTTGGCTTGTTGCAGGGCTTCATTTCTCGTCATTCCTTTCAGCTCACCGAAGTAGAGCAGTTGGTCGCCCACCGTCATATTTTTATAAAGACCACGTTCTTCGGGCATATAACCAATGGTTTTTATGTGTTCGGGATTTAGCTTTTCAGAATTAATGAAAATCGAACCGCTATCCGCTTGTAGAATTTGGTTAATGATTCTGATGAAGGTTGTTTTTCCTGCACCATTAGGGCCGAGAAGTCCGTAGATAGAGCCTTCTGGTACACTGATGCTGAAATCTTTCAGAGCCGTTTTCTCCCCAGAATTATATGTTTTCGTAACTTGTTCTGCAATTAGCATAATTAATTATTAAATGGTTAAGAGGTTAAATAGTTAAGTTGTGATATGGTTAAATAGTTAAAATGGTTAAGAGGTTAAAATTGTTACACTGTTAAATTGTTACACTAATACATTGCTACATTGTTACACTACTACATTGCACTTCACTAATCACTTCCTCCATTTCCTCTAAGGAAAGCACGGCAAGGAATTTTTTTCTATGTTCTTTAAAATGCGGAACACCACGAAAATAGTTGCTATAATGTTGTCGCATTTCCACGAGGCCTGCACGTTCGCCTTTCCATTCTACGCTCCATTCTGCGTGTTGTTTCACAGCTTGCAAACGTTGGGCAATTGTAGGTTCGGGGAGGAGTTCTCCTGTTCGGAAAAAATGTTTTATTTCATTGAAAATCCAAGGATAGCCAATCGCACCACGCCCAATCATGATACCATCGCAATCGTATTTTTCTTTGTATAGTTGGGCTTTTTCGGGGTTGTCTATGTCGCCGTTTCCAAAGATTGGGATTTCTATATTCGGGTTATTTTTTATTCGGGAAATATGTT
>JAUNTR010000372.1 GCA_030538575.1 Cruoricaptor ignavus
GTTAGTTTTTCCAATCGGTCTGCCAAAGTGTTGGATGCAATGCGTTCTGGCATTTGTGCGAGTTCTTTAAAAGTAGTTTTTTCAAAAATACTTATATCTCTCAATATCAGTAGAGTCCATTTATCTCCAAAGATTTCTAAGCTTCGAGATAATGGACAAATCGAACGATGGTTTTTCATGGTTATTCAATGTTTTTTTTGAAATTATTAGTTAACGGCAAAGATAGTTTTTTATTTATAATATTTCTAAATTATTTATATTTTTGTTACCAAAAAATGCCTGCCCTTTATTTGGACAAGCATTTCATTTCTTCTTTTTAAAGAGTTGTGTGTTCTATTATTTTAAGTTTTTTTATCTCGTATTTTTACCATCTACGATAATTTTATCATTTCTATTAGCAAGTTCCCAAGCTGTTGCAAAGATGAGTTTGGTTCGTTTTTTCAGCAAATCGTAATCTATTTTATCAGGCGTATCGCTTGGTTTGTGATAATCCTCGTGCACACCATTGAAATAAAATGCAGCAGGAATATTATTCTTAGCAAAGTTGTAATGGTCGGATCTGTAATACAAACGTTGAGGGTCGTTCGGGTCATCATATTTATAATTAAGTTCCAGTTTTACCGTTTTTTCATTTGCCGCTTCGCCAATGGTTTTTAGTTCCGAAGACAACATATCCGAACCGATGATGTAAACATAATCTTTCCCTTCATTATCCTTATCGCTTCTTCCAATCATATCTATATTTAGGTTTACAACGGTATTTGCCAATGGGAAAATAGGATTTTCTACATAAAATTTAGAACCCAATAAACCTATTTCTTCCGCAGTAACGTGCAAAAATAAGATAGAGCGTTTCGGTGCTTTACCCGCTTTTTTTGCTTTCTGAAAAGCTTCTGCAATTTCCAAAAGGGCTACTGTGCCACTCCCATCATCATCTGCACCATTGCGAATTTCGCCATCATTATTAATGCCAATATGATCGTAGTGTGCAGAGATAACGATAATTTCGTTGGGTTTTTCTGTTCCTTCTATATACGCCAAAATATTTTCCGAATCGGGATAAGTGTTTCCACGGCGTGTTCCGAAATAGGAAGAGGGAATTTTTTGATAGAAATCTGCCATCATTTTAGGATGAGAAATCCCCATTTTTTTGTATTCTTCTATCAGATATTTACCCGATTTTTTTTGCCCTTCGCTACCTGTATTTCTGCCTTCCATTTCATCGGAAGCTACGATATATAGGTGCTTTTCCAAATCATCTTTGGTAATAGATTCATAGGCTTTTTTAAAGGTTCTTCCGTCATAGCTTAGGTTCGTAGCACAACTCGTAAGGAGCGTGAAGACTAATAAAATAATGAGTGATTTTTTCATATTAATTTTTTATGGATATGTATTTTGATTTAAGGTAAATGATGAGGTTAGTAAAAGTAATATTTTTTCTTTAACTATAAAAATTCTGCACCAAAAACATCTGCAAAATGTTTTTTGATTTTGGTTTTCACTTCCGCAATTTCCGCATCGCTGAATTCTTGTTCCAACTCTCGTTGTAGCGATGTTACTGCTTTATCTTTTATTCCACATGGGATAATGTATTCAAAATATCGCAAATCCGTATTCACATTTAGTGCAAAACCGTGCATTGTAACCCATTTAGAAGTTTTTACGCCCATTGCACAAATCTTTCTGGCGTATGGTTTCCCAACATCCAACCAAACTCCGGTTTCGCCTTCGCTACGCTCGCCTTTCAGTCCATATTCTGCAATTACTCGGATGATGACTTCTTCTAAGTTTCTCATATACAAGTGAATATCGGATTTGAAATTATCTAAATCCAAAATAGGATAACCTACAACTTGTCCAAAACCGTGATAAGTAATATCGCCTCCTCTATTGGTTTTTACGAAAGTCGCATTTATTTCTTTCAGTTTTTCTGAATTTACCAACATATTATGTTCATCACCCGATTTCCCCAAAGTATAAACGTGAGGATGTTCTACAAATAAAAAGTAATTGGGTGTTTCTTCATAAATTCCGTCAGTTCTGTCCCGATTATGTAGTTTTAAATCGATAATAGATTTCATCAGTTTTTCTTGTTGTTCAAAAGCCGATGAATATTCCGTTAAACCCAAATCTCGGAAAAT
>JAUNTR010000373.1 GCA_030538575.1 Cruoricaptor ignavus
AAAGTATAAACTGCCTTATCTGCAAATTGTTTTTTGCGTTGTGCTTTTATAATAATTTCCTGTATCTCTTTCGTGGAAATACTATCATTTTTCTCTTCTTGTGCGTTTACCAATGTTCCAAAACATAAAAATGGTAGTAAGTATAATGCTGCTGGTTTCATAGTTCAATTTTTTTACCACGACTAAACTACATTTAATTTTTTAATCATCCAAATGAAATAATGAAAAATAGTAATGAAGTCATAAAAAACAATGGCGAAATTATTTATTTCTTTTGTAAAATAGAAAATGTTGTTTTATATCGATAATCGATGTTTTAATTTTTAGTAAGTTTTACACAGTATTTTTTATCAGTTGCAGTAATCTTTGTATTATTCTATTCTTTCTTGTTCTTCTTTGTTTTTATTCTCTCTTCTGTCTATGTCGATTTTTTTTCCGAAATTGTAAGTGATGCCTAATCTGAAAAATTGTTCGTCGTAATAACCTTGGAAAGAGTTTTTAATCCCGTTGGAGTACGATGTGTACACCATTCCTTTCGGATTAATAATATCGTGGACGCTAAAATTAACTACCAAATTCTTTTTAAATAAAAGCCATTTCAGTGTTGCATTCAACTGAATATCACTTGAATTATAATCTAAATTATCTACGCCTCGGGTCAAAACCCAGAGACCTGTATTTAGAAATAAAGTTTTGTTTCGGTTGAGGGTAATATCGTTTGAAAGGCTGAACTCCCCACTCCAACCGCTTAGATATTGTAATGTAACAGGAATTTCGGATTTTGTAGAACTGTAATAAATATTTGCTGTAACATTGGTATGAAACCAAGTAAAGGGTTTGAAAACAAAAGTTTGATTGATACCGAATACTTTTCCTTTAATAAAATTTCTTGGGATAATCTGCTGGATTTTGGTGTCGGGATTTACAATGGCAACCTGCTCGAAGCCGTCTTGAGATTCCGAATAATATATATTGGAAATAATTTGGTCTTTGTATCCATACTCCAACTCCAAATTATTGATGAATGATGGTTGCAGAAAAGGGTTGCCCTCGTTGTAGGAGTACGGCGAAATAACCCAGCGGAAAGGGTTTAGGAAACCATAATTCGGGCGGTTGATTCTCTTGCCATAGTTGATGCTAAAAGAATGTTTGCTACTCGGTTTGTACACGATATAAAATGTTGGGAACAGTTTGGTGTAGCTATTTCGGTTCACTTGGCTCATCGTTGCAGAAAATCCTTCGGTATTCGTGTTTTCCAATCGTACGCCGATTTTTGTTTCCCATTTGTCGGAAAACTCTTTCCCTGCACTGAAATAGTAAGATTGTATATTTTCCTTATAATCAAAATCATTACTCTGCGAAGCATCCAAAATTTCAGATTTATTGATTATATCATAGAACTCGGATTTGTTCTTTGTCTTGATGGAAGAAAACCGAACTCCATAGTTGAGAGAAAGCCATTTAGTCGGGTGTTCCATATCTAAATTAATGGAAAAATTGCGGACATCTTGGTTGCCAAAATTTCTGTTTGCGGAAAAGTAATCTTGGTTAATCGGCGATAAATTGGGTAGAAAATATTCCGTTGTATAGTTTCTGTTTCGCTCGTGTTCAAAATCAAAATAATCGAAATCGAACGACAGTTTACGACCAATGCTATCGATTTTATAAACAATATGATAGTTGAAAATATGCAGATTTCTGTGGGATACATTTCTCCCTTTGTTATAGATAAGAGAGTCTATCTTGGCGTTTTCTGGGTTAGAGAGTTCCGTTTTCGTAATGTTTTTCACCAATGGCTGAGAATGGATGTAATTGTAGGTAAACCCGTGGGAAAATTTGTTTGAAATTTTGTAATCCAATCCTAACCTTATAGATGCTGTATTGATGTAGTCTCTCCTTTCGTCAGTTGATTTCCAAGAAATATTGGGATAGAAAATATGGTTGATGTCAGTAGGAGCCATAGAACCATTTGTATAGTTGAGTGATAGAGAGAATGTGGTTTTATTTTTCTTCAGATTATAGCCTGTTCCGAGTTTGCCTGTGGCATAGGTTGATTGTTGGTACAGTGCACTCAGATTTCCGTTCCAGCTATTTTTTTTCGTGGTTTTGGTTATAATGTTCAGTAC
>JAUNTR010000374.1 GCA_030538575.1 Cruoricaptor ignavus
TTCCGCTATTAGGATTAAGTTCTTGTTTGTATTTATTAACGGGAATGACGCACGATAATTGGTTTTGGTTCGGCATTTGGTTCGCCATCGGGCTTTTCATCTATTTCCTTTACGGAATAAAACACAGCAAACTGGAAAAACGATTGAACGGCGATTTGGGTTGATGAAATAGGAGAATCAAGAACAAAGAGGAAAGAACAAAGAGCCAAGAGTCAAGTATCAAGATGCTGGAACTAATCATCTTGTGTCTTGTATCTTGGTTCTTGCATCTTAATTCTTAATTAAGCCAAACACACGAAAAGTTTTATTGACTTTGAAACAACTCTTTTCAGTGTTTTAACTTTACAACTGTTTTTGTTTTCACTAAAACAACATAAATACAAGTAACTGATTAACAAACACCTATATTTTTCATATACTTAATTTAATATTATTTTGAAACAACTATTGCTTTTCTCCATTTTTTTGTATTTTTATCAAAAAAACTATTATACAAATATGGAATACAATCATTTTATAACATTTATAGAAAGATATGGCTACATATCGGAGGAAGACAAGAAAAATCTAAAAGTATTTTCAACCCTTAAAAAAGTTAAAAAAAAGGAAATACTAATAGAAAAAGGAACACCTTGTAATAAAATATTTTTTGTAAAAAAAGGTTTACTAAGAGCTTATTATACCGATGGTAATGGCAGAGAAATTACAAGAATGTTTGCTTGGCAAAACAGATTTCTAACTAATATATGCAGTTTTTCAAATTTTGAAGCAAGCAATGAAACTATTGAATGTATAAAAGATGCTGAAATACTATCTATAAACAAAATGGATTTCGATAGACTTATAAAGTCATCTGAAAATTTTAACAAAATATATTCGGTTATTTTGGAAAAATGTGCGGCTTTGCATCTAAAACGTTTTGAAGTATTAAGTTCTTTTGATATTCAACAAAAAATGCTATATCTTAAAAACGAATACCCATTTCTTAGAAAAGAATTAAGCGATACTTTACTCGCCTCGTTTTTGGGTATTTCAAGAGAGTATTACGTAAAGCACAAGCATCTGTTATAATTTTTTCACTTGAAAGTGAATATTGTGAAATAGTTCACAATTTATTTGAAATAAAAATATGATTTTTGTCATGTAAATTAAATATGTAAACAAATATTATTTTATATGAAGACATCAATACTTTCACTGATTGCAGTTATGCTTTTTGGAATTTTATTTTCTCAAAATACAGCTAATAGATTTTTTTATGAGTTTTCTTACAAAAAATACAATGATTTTGAAAATACTTTTAAAACACTAACTATTTTAGATATAACAGGCAAAAAATCTATATACAGAGATTATCTTACTGTTTCGCAAGACTCCATCATTCAGGATGCTTTGGAAAAAGCAAAAAAGTCAGGAGTTCAGGTTGATGTAAGTAAAATAATGAAGTTTCCTAATTTTACATACAAAGTAATAAAAGATTACCCTATAAAGGATGTAAGGTATTTAGACAAAATTTTACAAGATGAGATGGGCTATATTGAACCGATAACCTATAATTGGAGTATCTTAGATGAAAAACAAAAGATAGGAGAATTTATGGCGCAAAAAGCAGTAGTAGATTATGGTGGTAGAAAATGGATAGCGTGGTTTACAGAGTCTTTGCCCTTTCAGGATGGTCCATATAAGTTTTTTGGATTACCAGGATTAATTCTGAAAATAGAGGATGAGGAAAAATTATTTTCTTGGTTGCTATCAGGTATAAGAAAAATTGAAAATTATTCAGAATTCTCATTAGCAGACAGAGGGACTATGTCTAATACAGATAATAAAACAAACCTAATTGTTACCAAAGACAAATTCTTGAAAATATATAATGAATATCTTGAAAATCCTTTAAGTAGTATAAAAGGAAAAATGACACCTGAACAACTTGCTCAAAAAATGCCTGATGGCAAAACTGTCGCCGAATCTTTTAAAAGTGAGGAAAGTAAAATAAAAAAAATATTAAATAACAATAGAATTGATATTGAGACTACAACCGTTAAAAAATAAGGAATAGAAATCTGTAGAGTTTCGTGTGGATTCAAAACTGTTCGAGAAGTTATTAACCAAAAAAAATAT
>JAUNTR010000375.1 GCA_030538575.1 Cruoricaptor ignavus
GCATTTTTCGGAGTTCTCGGGAATGGGATTACATCTCGGATATTGGTCATTCCTGTTACGAAAAGCACCAATCTCTCCAATCCCAAACCAAAGCCTGCGTGCGGTACAGAACCGAATTTTCGGGTATCCATATACCACCAAAGTTCGTGTTCATCCACATTCATTTCCGTCATTTTTTGTTTCAGCACATCTATCCTTTCCTCTCTTTGCGAACCGCCGATAATCTCGCCAATTCCAGGGAACAGAACATCCATTGCAGCTACGGTTTTGTTATCTTCATTCAAACGCATATAGAAGGCTTTTATTTCCTTCGGATAATCGAAAAGCACCACAGGACATTCAAAATGTTTTTCTACCAAATAGCGTTCGTGTTCGCTTTGTAAATCGACTCCCCAAGATTCCACTGGGAACTGAAATTTGCCTTTTTTGTTTTCCTTAGAGTTCATCAAAATATCAATAGCTTCGGTATAAGAAACCCTCTTGAAACGCTTTTTGATGACGTTTTCCAACTTCTCTATCAATCCTTCTTTTGCTCTGTCTTTCTCTGGTTTTTGTTTTTGTTCTTCGGCAAAACGCTTATCCAAAAACGCCAAATCGTCTTTGCAATTATCTAAAACATATTGTATTACATATTTTAGGAAATCCTCTGCCAAGTCGATATTATCTTCCAAATTATAGAACGCCACTTCTGGTTCAATCATCCAAAATTCTGCAAGATGCCTTGTGGTGTTAGAATTTTCTGCACGGAAAGTCGGACCAAAAGTATATATTCTTCCCAATCCCATTGCAGCGGTTTCTCCCTCCAACTGTCCAGAAACGGTAAGACTTGTTTTTTTGCCAAAGAAATCCTCCGCAAAATCAATCTCGCCGTTTTCATCTCTCGGGATATTGTTCAGGTCGAAATTGGTTACGCCAAACATTTCGCCAGCTCCCTCTGCATCAGCCCCTGTAATTACGGGAGTATTAATGTAAAAGAATTGATTTTGATTAAAAAATTGGTGTATGGCAAAACTCACCGCACTTCTCACTCTGAATACCGCACCAAACAAATTGGTTCTGAAACGAAGGTGAGCCTGCTCCCTCAGTTTCTCCAAAGTGTGTTTTTTTGGTTGAAGAATGGTGGTTTGCATTTCCTCGAAGAAATTATCCCCAAGCAATTGTATTTTTTTAGCAACAATTTCCACAGATTGCCCTGCACCTTGGCTTTCCACAACTTCGCCTGTAATTTTGAGGGAAGAAGCGGTGTTGATGTTTTTAATTAAATCCTCATCAAACTTCTCGAAATCTACAACAATCTGTATATTATTTATCGTAGAACCATCGTTTAGTGCTATAAACCTGTTGGAACGGAACGCCCGAACCCAACCTTGTACAGTTATATCGTGATGCAGAATTTTCTTATAATCTGCTAAAATATCCTTTATCGTTTTCTTTTCCATTTCTAAATATCTGTAAAATGCAAATGTAAGAATTTTTTGGCGTAATTTTTGATACTTGCTCTCATCTTTTTTCTCGCACTAAATTTTACTTTTTTTATTTTAATTAAAGAAAAATCCAAGTTTCGATTTCAAAAAAAACTCATCAAGAAAGATATTTCCAAAAACTCCAAAGTTTTCTTTTCTTTAAATAACTGAAATTATGCTCATTAGCAAAAGCTTCTCGCTCAAAAGAAATACGTTTGTACGCTAAAAAACTATCTTTTAATTTAAAATTCCAGTAATAAAATTCCACCACATACCAAATATAAAAAGGAATTACCAAAAGTTCCATCTGTTGCCGATAATGTATTTTCTCGTGATTAATGAGCCTTTTGTTGCTTTTATCCTTCGGATTGCTAAGAAGTATAAACGGAAAAAGACAAATTCCATTTATTTTTGTATTTTTGAGAAGTTTTTGGCACACAATTATCATTGTACAAAAATAGAATAAAAAAACTTTCGTTTTATATTTAACTTATGACAAATTCTGAAATCAAAGAAAATGAGGATTTTTATTATAACGAACAAGGCTACAAGGTGTTTACGGAGAAATTTCACCTAAAACGTGGCTATTGTTGTAAAAATGGTTGCAAACATTGCCCCTATGGTTATGATAAAAAAACAGATAGATTTATAAAAAA
>JAUNTR010000376.1 GCA_030538575.1 Cruoricaptor ignavus
TTTATTCTATTTTAGGAATGGAAGTCGCTACTTATAATGTGAATATGAACTCGGGTGAAATCCGTTTGGATAAACTAAAACCCGGCAAATATCTTATGAGATACCTGCTAAGCAACAACACACAAAAAGTAACACAGATTATAAAACAATAATCGATTTTTGAAGAACTTTCTTCTTGAAATTTAATACTGATAATCCGAAACTTAAAAACTTTTCCTTAACTTTGCAAGAATATTAAATTCCCAATAAGTTTTTGAGTACATATCTTACCATTTTAGGTTTTAATTCTGCAATACCTACCGTTAATTCTTCGCCAACTGCACAGCTTTTGGATATGGAAGAACGCCTTTTCCTCATCGATTGTGGGGAGGGAACACAGGTGCAACTAAGGAAAGCCAAAGCCAGATTTACAAAACTCAATCATATTTTTATTTCTCATTTGCACGGCGATCATTGTTTTGGTTTGCCAGGTCTTATTGCAAGTTTTCGGCTTTTGGGTCGGGAAACGGCTTTGCATATTTACGGTCCGAAAGGCATTAAAGAAATGTTGGAAACCATATTCCAAATTACCGAAACGCAAAGAGGATTTGAGGTTATTTACCACGAATTACAAAGCGATAAATCCGAGAAAATTTATGAAGACAAAAGGGTAGAAGTATTCACTATTCCGCTGGAACACAGGATTTATTGCAACGGTTATCTCTTTCGGGAAAAGCCAAAAGAAAAGCATCTGAATATGGAAGAAATTTCCAAATATTCGGAAATAGAAACCTGCGATTATCAAAATATAAAAAACGGTAAAGATTTTACATTGAGCGATGGTTATGTTTTGAAAAATGAAATTTTGACCAAAGAGCCTTCTAAATCAGTATCTTACGCTTTTTGTAGCGATACCAAATATTTGGAAAGCGTAATTCCCATTATTCGCAATGTAGATGTGCTTTATCACGAATCTACCTTTTTGCACGATTTGAAGGAAATGGCAGATTACACGGGGCATTCCACCGCTTTGGAAGCGGCAACAATCGCCAAAAAAGCTGATGTAGGGAAATTGATTTTAGGACATTTTTCCAATCGCTATCATGATTTATCGGTGTTTACCAACGAGGCGAGAGCGGTGTTTCCTAATTCGTTTTTGCCCAAAGCCTTAGAACTTGTAAAAATAGAATAAAAATGATGAATTTTCAGGATTTAAAATCTTTTTTGGACGAAAAAGCCGAACAATACAATCGCCCTGATTTTATAGACAACGACCCGATACAAGTGCCACACAGATTTTCCCTGAAACAAGATGTAGAAATTTCGGGTTTGCTCACGGCGATTATTTCTTGGGGAAACAGAAAGTCTATCATCAATAATGCTGATAAAATGATGTCTTGGCTCGGAGAATCGCCTCACGATTTTATTCTTAATTTTAAGGAAAAAGATTTGAGTTTTATAGAAAATAAAGCCGTTCACAGGACTTTTAATTCCGAAGATTTCGTTTGTTTTATAACTAATTTACAGAGAATTTACAGGGAGAACGAAAGTTTGGAACAATTATTTTTATTAAAGGAAAACGAACAAAATTTCTACCATTCCATAGAGCGATTTCGCAATGAATTTTTTAGAAATTCGCCCGAACATCGAAGTCGAAAACACATTAGTTCTACTTATAAAAAATCGGCTGCCAAACGCATCATGATGTTTTTGCGTTGGATGGTTCGTAAAGATAAAAAAGGCGTGGATTTTGGGATTTGGCAAAATATCAATCAAGCTTATTTATCCATTCCTTTGGATGTGCATACAGGAAATATGGCGAGGCGATTAGAAATAATTTCCCGAACACAAAACGATTGGAAAACCGTGGAGGAACTGGATTTAGTCCTTAGAAAAATGGATGCCGAAGACCCTGCGAAATATGATTTTGCCCTTTTTGGATTAGGAGTTACCAAGGAGTTGGATTGATGGATTAAGAGCCGAGAATCAAGAACCAAGAATCAAGAGCTCATAAATAATAAAATAAACCCGATGAACATTACAGAAGAAAACCAAAAGAAGATAGATTTTTTAGAGCGTATTGCAAATAAAATTATGTGGTGGATTGGTTCTG
>JAUNTR010000377.1 GCA_030538575.1 Cruoricaptor ignavus
TAGAGGCTTTCGGGGAAAAATCTATCTCTATGTTATTTTGGATTTCTCCCGATTTACCTAAACATTATAAAGATGTAGAAAAAAACTTCCTAAAACTTTGCGAAAAATATAAAACGAAAATTTAAACCTTGAAGGTTTAAATTAAAGGAATAATTAATAATGAAAAATTAGCAATAGCTCTTGGCTTATTGCTTTTAGCCTATTGCTTAATGCCTACCGCTTTTTCTATTTGTCAGGCTGAGCGGAGTCGAAGCCTTTCTATCGCCTATTGCTTCTTTAAACCTTCAAGGTTTTGAAAACCTTGAAGGTTTGGTATAAAGGGACAATTGCTTACTGCTTATTGCCTACTGCTTAATCACTTTAAAACTTCACACTAATATTCAGAAAGAAATTTCGTCCTGGGCGTGGGATTTTATTCCAATCAGAATAGGTGGTGTAATGTTTATCCAAGATATTTTCTACACCTGTTTTTAGGAGGATTTTGGTTTTAGCAAAAGACAGCCAATAGCCTACATTGGCATTCAAAATTGCAAAACCTGCCGTTTCGCTTTCGCCAAATTGTCCACTGAAATGCTGTTGCTTGCTATTCGCCCAAACCGAAATTTCCGAAGAGAATTTATTCCTTTGCCAATCTATTGAAGATAAAATACTTATCGGGCTAATGTATGGTAAATTACCATTATTGTTGTCTTTTCCTCTGCTGTACGTTATTTGCGATTTCCATTGCAGATTGTCCAAAATTTTGATTTCCGAAGACAGAGCTGTATTAAAAATCGTAGCATAATCTATTGATTTGTAAACCTTAACACCTCTTGCACCAATCGTCATCGGTGTAAGTGCAGGCATAATTTCGCCAATAATGAAATCCGAAATTCGGAAAAAAGATGAAGATAATTTCAAAGAGATGCGGTCGTTTTTCATTCCGATAAAAGCATTGGCATCCCAAGATTTTTCATTCTGCAAATTCGGATTTCCTATATAATCGAACCGCTCAGCACTATTGAAAATATAAAAACCATAACCCTCCGTTACCGATGGTGCTCGCTCGCCATAACCAATACCAAAGCCATAGGAGAACGGTTTTTTATCATATTTATAAATGGCACTTAGGCTTTTCAAAATTCTATTTTTTGTAGCGGACATTTCGGGATAAAAAATCTGCAAACTATTCAATCCAAAAACACTTTCCACTTTGTTGGATTGAAACGCAAGCGACCCCGAAAAATTAAACGTAGAATGTGGATTTAACTGAAATTCATCCTCAACAAAAATCCCTTGATACAAGGTTTTAACATCGGGCCAAGTGTACATAAACATTGGGTTTTCTGCGGGATTATTCGGGTACATCGTCATTTCCGCCAAAGATTTGTTGTAGAAACCATTCAAGTTGAAATTGATATTGTGGCGTTTTTTCTCCAAATTCAATCGGGAATAAAAACCGTAAGTATCGCTCCAGCCCGGCATATCCATTCTTATCGGCACATCGGGGCGTTGGCTGTCGTCCATTTTATGGGTAATTTTATTGAAATAAATTTTCGTTTCCCAGTTTTTGAAAATCGAATTATCAAAACGGTAATTATATCTTAATGAAGCAATTACGGCTTCCGCCAAAGACACATCCATCGGCAAAGCGGGATAGCCAACATCTGTGGCTTTATCGTAAATAACGGAACTTTCCAGCGTTTGCTGTTCATTAATTTTAAATCCAATTGTTCCCGAAAAATTTATTTTTTTGAACTGAGAATAAAGCACTTCTGTATTTCCGCCTGCTTTGTAATTTTCGGCATCTCTCATCATAAAATTGGTATCGGCAAAAATTTTCTCATTTCTGAATTTTATTCCACCACCAAAAATTTTCTGTTGGTTCACAGATTCGTATCCCGAGTTCAGGCCGAAATCCCATTTCTCCTTCCCGAAATTTCCTTTATTTCTCTTCAAATCCAATGTTCCACCAATCGTACTTCCGTGGCAACTACCCTGCTGTCCCGATGAAACCTCAGCTTCCGAAAGGTTGGAAATTTCTACATAAGACGTTACGGGATCCATTTTGTCTGTACACGCACTGAAAATCCGCATTC
>JAUNTR010000378.1 GCA_030538575.1 Cruoricaptor ignavus
AACATTAGGGTTACTCTTTATCCTGATGTTATTTGCGAGTTACTCGTGTGATAGAGATAGTGATGATAGAACAGATATTCTGGAAAACACTTCTTGGAATTTAATAGGGTATAAAGACAATAGAGGTAACTATAGTACGGTTGTTTATCCCAATGATTGTAGTGATAACTCTTGCTATATGCTTATGTTCAAGGATGGTTCTATTTTTGGAACTTACGATAATATCCCTCAAAATAAAGATTTTGGGCTTGGTAATTATATTGCATATACCGACAAACGTTTTGAATATATAGATTTGCCAGCTATAGAAACTATTTCCTTCGGAGAAAATAATGACAAGTATATTCAAAGTATGATATTTGTGAATAAATATGATATAAAAGATAATATTCTGACATTATTTACAAAGGAAAGCATTGAAACAGAAGGTGTAATTTTAATTTTTCAGAAAAAAGAGTTATGAAAATCAAATTATTATACAATTGCATTTTTAATATTAAAAAAACAACATTTAACATATTTTATGTGTTTGCTTCACAACAAATCCAAAAAAGTGTATTATGAAAACAAAAAAACAAAATTTAGTAAGCAGAACATTAGGATTGCTATTTATCCTAATGTTATTTGCGAGTTACTCGTGTGATAGAAATAGTGATGATAACACCATTTATCCCGATGCGGTGATTATAAAAGAACTTCCCAAAATAATACCTATTGGGAATCACAGGGAATCCGTAATTATCCAATCGCAAAGCGAGTTAGAAACCGTTTTTGAGACAGCAACACTTGAACAAATAGAAAGTTTGCAAGGAATAGATTTTTCTAAATACACCTTTTTATTAGGCTACGGAACATACGGAAACCAAGTAACCAATATGAAGCATTATTACTCTAAAACAGCCAGTAATACATACACCTATTTGCTCAAAAGAAATGGTGCAGCAACACAACCCGATGTATTTAGATATGGTATTTTGGTGCCTAAGTTACCTACATCAGCTAAGATTAATTTTCAAATAGGAGAACTTAATATCTAAATGAAAAATCATCAAAAATTATATTGGATTACCCTGCTTTTTTATTCTACCTATTCTTCACCAAAATCCAATTGGTGTATAATTTTTGTTCGCCAGTTGCGGGTTCAGTCCATTTTAGGATATACCAATAAGTTCCGCTTGGTACGGTTCTTCCGCCCGATGTTCCGTTCCAGATAAAATTATCGTTTTGCGATTCGTAAACCCGTTTGCCGTATCGGTCATAGATTTCTAAGGAAACGTTGGTTTTTATTTTTAAATCCGAATAATCCAGCACATCATTCACGCCATCGTTGTTTGGAGTAATCGCATTAATGAGATTAATGATGATAAAAGGCTCTTCCACAATTGCACATTCATTCGTGTCTTTCACAAAAGCAGAATGCGTTCCTCTCGCAACATTGTAAAATTGAGGATTTGCGAACCAATCTGTTCCATTAATGGAATAAAGATAAGTTCCCGTTCCTCCCGAAGCATTAATGGTAACTGTGCTTCCTTCGACAATTACGGAATTAATGACAGGCTTTTCGGAAGTTGTAACATTCACATATTGTCGATAAACGCAACCATTACTTGCTAAATCCACAAAATACGCTCCAACACCAACCGTGATTGCAGACGAAGTTTCGCCATTGCTCCAAAGGTAAGAATCGAAACCAGTTCCTGCATCCAAAGTGGTAGTTGCATTTTCGCAAATCGTTTTATTAGTGAGAGTTTCGGACTTTTTAGGTTGTTTGAAAACGAAAGACAATTCGCTGATATTTGGGCAATCGGTTGCATTTTCAAATCTTAAATAAAAGGTTTTGTTGGCAGAAATATTTTGATTAAAATTAATGGGATTCGTTTTATTTTGTGCATTCGCCAAAGTTTCGTAGAACGTTGCCGTAGCCGAATTGGTAAATAAATTTTGATAATCACCAAGATTAATCTCCACCGAATTTGCCAAAAGATTATCGCAAATCTCTATCGGCGAAACGCTGTTGAGTGGGATTTTCGGATTGGTTTTCAGTTGTATTTCTTTCACCGAAGCAGGGCAGTAACCA
>JAUNTR010000029.1:0-12142 GCA_030538575.1 Cruoricaptor ignavus
AAATACAAGGCTTCCGAAATAAGAGCGTGTCCAATAGAAACTTCTAACAAATTCGGAATGTTTTGAGCGAAAAATTGCAAATTTTCTAAACTTAAATCGTGTCCCGCATTTACGCCTAAACCATATTTTTCTGCTTCTTTTGCCGTTTCTATATACGGTTTTATTGCCATATCTCGGTTTTCCAAATATTGTTTTGCATAGGCTTCGGTGTAGAGTTCTATTCGGTCTGTTCCTGTTTTTGCAGCATATTCTACCATTTCTGGATTTGGGTCTAGGAAAATAGAAGTGCGTATTCCTGCATTTTTAAACTCGGAAATAATCTCTGTAAGAAAATCCAAATGCTTTTTGCAATCCCAACCAGCGTTGGAAGTAATCGCATCATCGGCATCGGGAACCAATGTAACTTGCTCGGGTTTTACATCCAAAACCATATCTATAAACGGACGATGCGGATTTCCTTCGATATTAAATTCGGTATGTACCAAAGGTTTCAAATCGTACACATCTTTTCTTGTGATGTGTCTTTCATCGGGTCTTGGGTGTATGGTAATTCCTTCTGCTCCAAATGTTTGTGCATCCACAGCAATTTGTGTTACGCTTGGTACATCGCCACCTCTGGCATTTCTCAAAGTGGCTATTTTATTGATATTTACGCTTAGTTTCGTCATTTTTTTTATTAAATTATCCAATTTCCACACCATTTTCCACACGGTCATCAGGCGTTACAAAAGAGAGTTTGCCATCGGCTTTTGTAGTTAGCAAAAGCATTCCTTGGGATTCGATTCCACGTATTTTTCTTGGAGCAAGGTTCAGCAAAATCATCACTTGTTTTCCTATGCATTCTTCGGGCGTGAAACTCTCTGCAATCCCCGAAACTACGGTTCTTACATCTACACCTGTATCTACTTTAAACTTCAAAAGTTTGTCTGCTTTTTCTACTTTTTCAGCTTCTAAAATTGTGGCAGTTCTTAGGTCTATTTTTGTAAAATCGTCAAAGGTAATTTCGTCTTTCATTGGGTTGGCATTTGGGTTGGTTTTTTTGTTGGCTTGTTTGGTGTTTTCCAGTTTTTGTATTTGGAAATCAATGGTTTCGTCTTCTATTTTAGAGAAAAGAAGTTCGGCATTGTTTATTTGATGTCCGCTTTCTATCAAAACTCCTGAAATGTTGTTCCAGTTTTTCTTTTCTACATTAAAAATCGACATTAGTTTTTCCGAAGAAAAAGGCATAAACGGTTCGCAAAGTTGAGCCAAAGCTACTGCAATTTGAGCTCCCACAAATAGAGCATTTGCTGCTTTTTCAGGTTGGTCTTTTATGGTTTTCCAAGGCTCTTCGGTTTGCAAATATTGGTTGCCGAAACGTGCCAAATTCATCAACGAAGATAAGGCATTTCTAAATTCATAACGCTCCAAAAAGTCAGAAATTTCCGTTGCTGTTTTTTCTATTTCGTTTAGTTCTTCAGCATTTGTATTTCCTGTCGGAACAATTCCGTCATAATATTTATGAATTAAAACCGCAACTCGATTGATGAAGTTTCCGAAAATTCCCACCAATTCCGAATTGTTTTTGGTTTGGAAATCTTTCCAAGTAAAGTTGTTGTCTTTGGTTTCGGGAGCGGAAGAAAGCAATGCATAACGCAAAACATCCTGCTGTCCCGGGAATTCTTCCACATATTCGTGAGCCCAAACTGCCCAATTTCGGGAGGTTGAAATTTTATCATTTTCAAGGTTAAGGAACTCAAAAGCGGGAACGTTTTTCGGCATATTGTAATTGCCGTGAGCCTTCATCATTGCAGGGAAAATAATGCAATGGAAAACAATATTATCTTTCCCGATGAAATGCACCAAATCCGAGTTTTCGCTTTGCCAATAATCTTTCCAATTTTTGCCATTTTTTTCTGCCCATTCTTGCGTGAAGGAAATGTAACCAATCGGTGCATCAAACCAAACGTAGAGCACTTTTCCCTCCGCATTGGGAAGCGGAACGGGAACGCCCCAGTTCAAATCCCGAGTCATTGCTCTGGGTTTCAAACCATCATTCAGCCAAGATTTTACTTGTCCGTAAACATTGGGTTTCCAGTCGTTTTTGTGTCCCTCGATAATCCATTCGTTCAGGAAGTTTTCGTAGTCATTTAGTGGCAGATACCAGTTTTTAGTTTCCTTTAAAATTGGACTGTTTCCGCTAAGTGCAGATTTCGGATTGATGAGTTCTGATGGCGAAAGCGTTGTGCCACATTTCTCGCATTGGTCGCCATAAGCACCATCGTTACCACAATTGGGGCAAGTCCCGACAATGTATCGGTCGGCAAGAAATTCCCCAGCTTGTTCATCGAAATATTGCTCGGAAGTTTCCTCTAAAAATTTGTTGTTATTATAAAGTGTCGAGAAAAAATCTTGGCTCACTTCTCTGTGTTTTTCCGATGTGGTTCGGGAATATTCATCGAAAGAAATGCCCAAATCCGAGAAAGATTTTTTTATGATTTCGTGGTATTTATCCACCACATCTTGCGGTGTTACGCCTTCTTTTTTGGCACGTATGGTAATGGGAATCCCGTGTTCATCGCTTCCGCAGATAAATGCAACATCTTTCCCAAGTCTTCTTTGGAATCTTGCATACACATCTGCCGGAATATATACGCCTGCCAAATGCCCAATATGTACGGGACCGTTAGCGTAGGGCAATGCTGCCGTAATCATTTTTCTTTCTGACATATCTCTATAAAAATTTTGTGCAAAGATAAGTTATATAATGTTGTTTTGAAAGAGGTAATGTGTAACCGCCATTTTTTGGATTTTGGCTATGATAGTTATCATTTATGTAAAATTAAGTTAATTTTTGGTTAAACAAGTGTTTAATAATTGCTTAACTTTGCTTGGCAATTGTAGATGAGAATTTTGTTTCTAAATTATTGATTATTAAATGATAAGTTGGTAATTTGAGATGTGTAAACTGATATTTATCATTAAAATACTTAAAGTTTAATATTAATTTTTTGTTAACAAAAAAAAGTATAACTTAGTCCGCCAATTTTTAATGAATTGGTTGAAAAGATAAAGTGAATTTTAATCCTTAAATTTTATATTTGTGAGAAACTATAGTAAAGTTTTAAAAATTGCTCCCGCCTTTTTATTGGCAGGAACAATGTTGCAAGCACAAGTCCAAGACTCTACCGTGAAAGAACGGAAGATAGAAGAAGTGGTGCTTATTGGTTATGGAGCCAAGAAGAAAACAGACCTTACGGGGTCTATTACGGCAATTAGTGCCAAAGATTTCGTAGAAGGTGCGATTACTTCGCCAGAACAATTAATACAAGGTAAAACTGCGGGGATACAAATCTCTACAGGTGGTGCACCTGGGTCTGGCTCTACAATCAGGATACGTGGTGGTTCATCTCTTAATGCGAGTAATGACCCACTTATCGTAATAGATGGCGTGCCTGTCGATAATGGTGGGATAAGCGGAGCTGCTAATCCTTTAGCACTTATTAACCCAAATGATATTGAAAGTTTCAATATCTTGAAAGATGCTTCTGCTACGGCGATTTATGGTAACAGAGCCTCTAATGGTGTAATTATTATTACAACTAAGAAAGGAACAGCAGGGCGTTTTAGAGCTAATTTTAGTACCGTTACATCTGCTTATGAAAAAATGGGCAATTTGAATATGTTGGATACGGAGAGTTTCTCTAACCTTGTCAGAGAAAAAGCACCGTCTAACTATGTTGCTTTGCTCGGAAATGATAATACCAATTGGCAAGATAAAATCTACCAAACCGCTTTAGGTTTTGATAATAATTTGACTTTATCTGGTGGGATAAAAAAACTACCATATAGATTGTCTTTGGGATATCTGAACCAAGAAGGGATTATCCGTACCAATACTTTGGAAAGAACGACTATTGGTTTGAATTTAAATCCAAAATTATTTGATAGACATTTGGATATTAACTTTAATGTTAAAGGAACGTATGCTGAAAACCGTTTCAAAGAAGATGGTGCAATTAGTTCCGCTATTGTTTTCGATCCTACAAAACCTGTTTATAATCCTGCCAATACAGCGTATGGAGGATATTGGGAATGGTTGGATGCTGCGGGTGTTCTTAACCAAAATGCTACGAAAAATCCAATGTCTATGCTTAACCAAAGGTTTGATTATTCTTATGTGCGTAGGGTTTTAGGAAATGTACAGTTTGATTATAAATTCCATTTTCTACCAGAATTGAGAGCTAATCTCAACTTGGGTATGGATTATGCAGATGCGAACGGAGATACAACTGTATTGCCAACAGCTGCAATGAGATATTTCGACAGAGGAAGCTACAGGAGATATACCCAAGAAAAGAAAAATAAATTATTAGAGTTTTATTTGAATTACCAAAAAACCTTTCCAAGCATAAAATCTAATGTAGATGTTACGGCAGGATACTCTTACCAAGATTGGCAAAGAAGCGAGCCATTTGCTCCGACATATTTAGGCACGGGGGTTATGACCCCATCATCGGGTGTAGATTTCTTTACTCAAAATACCTTGCTTTCTTATTTTGGTAGATTAAATTATACCTTTAATAATAAATATTTGCTTACGGCTTCTGTAAGAAGAGATGCTTCGTCTAGATTTGCGAAAGACAATCGTGTAGGTTATTTCCCAGCATTGGCATTGGCTTGGAGAATAGATCAAGAAAATTTCTTGAAAGATAGCAATGCTATTTCGACTATGAAACTGAGATTGGGTTGGGGTAAAACGGGACAACAAGATATGCCGACAACCTTGTCCGATTATCCGTACATGCCAAGATATATTATCTCTGATGGTGGTGCAATGTATCAATTAGGAGACACTTTCTATAATACACTAAGAGCACAAGGCTATGACGAAAATATAAAATGGGAAACCCAAACAACGGCTAATATTGGTTTAGATTTTGGTTTCGCTAATGATAGAATTACAGGTTCATTCGATTATTTTGATAAAAAAGTAGATGATTTATTGAGTGTAGTTCCCGTAGCAGCTGGTGCAAATAATACCAATTTCTTGCTATCCAATGTAGGAAATCTTACCAATAAAGGTTTTGAAGTAAGTGTAAATGTAAAGGCAATAGATACCGAAGTTTTTAAATGGGAATTTAGTGCCAATGCTACACATTATAATCCTAAAATCACCAACTTATCAGCAACTAATAATCCGAACCAAAAAATGCTTGTTGGTGATATAGGTGGTGGTACAGGTGGTACAATACAAGTACATGCACCAGGCTCTCAGCCATTTAGCTTTTACGTTTATCAACAGGTTTATGATACCAATGGCAAACCAATAGAAGGCGTGTATGTAGATAGAAATGAAGACGGAATCATTAATAGTGATGATTTGTACCAATACAAATCTCCAACACCAGATTTATTGCTTGGGTTCTCATCTATGTTCAATTATAAAAATTGGGATTTAGGATTTACATTAAGAGCCAGCATAGGTAATTATGTGTATAATAATATGGCATCGCAATACGGTAGTTTGCAAAATATTTCTACCAATAATTATTTGCAAAATGTACACACCAGTTATTACGACACAGGATTTACCAGATCTCAGTATGAATCCGATTATTATGTAGAGAATGCCTCTTTCCTTAGAATGGATAATATCAACTTAGGATACAATTTCCCAAGTTTCATCAATAATTCTAAATTACGAATATTCGCATCTGCACAAAATGTGTTTGTAATTACTAAATACAGTGGTTTGGATCCAGAAGTCTTTAATGGTATAGACAATAATGTTTACCAAAGACCAAGAGTTTACTCTTTAGGATTTAACATTCAATTTTAATTAATAAAAAAGAATATAATGAAATTTATAAATAAATTCAATAGTAAAATTTTTGCATTAGGATTGGCATTATCTCTTGTCTTATCCTCTTGTGAAAGTGATTTGGATAGATTGCCACAATCCGAAGTTACACCAGTTTCCGTTTATGCGGATTTCAGTAATTACAAAGAGGTATTGGCAAAAGTATATGCAGGCTTGGCCATTAGTGGGCAAAAAGAAGGAGATGATAATCCCGACATTACAGGTGTTGATGGTGGTGCATCTAATTACCTTCGTCAATATTTTCAGTTACAAGAACTACCAACCGATGAAGCTATAATCGCTTGGAATGACACAATGCTTCCGGATTTGCATAACATGACTTGGGCAGCCAACAACCAGTTTATTACGGCAATGTATTATAGGATTTATTTCCAAGTAAGTATGGCAAACGAACTTATTAGAGAAACAACCGATGAGAAACTGGCATCTAGAAACATTACGGGAGAAGATGCAGAAACTGCACGCCTTTACAGAAACGAAGCAAGATTTCTACGAGCATTGAGTTATTCGCACGCCATAGATATGTTTGGAAACGTTCCATTTGCTACGGAGAGCAGTACCGTTGGTTTAGTTCCACCACCAAGAATAGAAAGAGCAGAACTTTTCAATTATGTGGAAAAAGAACTCTTGGAACTGGAAAATCTGTTGAAAGATGCCAGAACAAACGAGTATGGTAGAGCTGATAAAGGTGCAGTATATATGCTTTTGGCAAAACTTTATTTAAATGCAGAAGTTTATACAGGAACAGCCAAATATACCGAAGCCAGAACTTATGCAGAAAAAGTAATCAATGCAGGATATTCTTTGAAAGGTAACTACGAGGAACTTTTCTTGGCAGATAACAATCTTGCTAATCCCGAAGTTATTTTCCCTATAAATTTTGATGGACTGAAAACCAGAACTTGGGGAGGAACCACCTACCTTATTCATGCTGCTGTTGGCGGTAAAATGGAAGGTAAGGATTATGGAATTAACTCAGGCTGGGGAGGTCTTCGTACAACGAAAAATTTGGTAGCACTTTTCCCAGGTACTACAGGTAGTGGAGATATTCGTGGTAGATTTTTCACCGACGGACAAGAAGCAGAGATTAGTTCTCCATCCGAATTTACACAAGGTTATCCTTTGATTAAATTCAAAAATATCACAAGGGCAGGTGTACAAGGTTCGGATGCTTCTGGAAATTTTGTAGATACCGATTTCCCATTATTCCGATTGGCAGATGCTTACCTTATCTATGCCGAAGCGGTATTAAGAGGAGGAGGTGGTAGCACAGCAACTGCATTGGGCTACATTAATCAACTAAGAACAAGAGCTAATGCAGCTACCATTGCACAAGGTAATTTAACTTTGGATTTTATTTTAGATGAAAGAGCAAGAGAATTGGTTTGGGAAGCTACAAGAAGAACCGATCTTATCCGCTTTGGGAAATTTACGTCAGGTAATTATTTATGGCCATTCAAAGGTGGGGCAAAAGATGGTAGAGGTGTAGAAGACTTCAGAGCACTTTATCCAATTCCTACCAGTGATTTGATTGCGAACCCTAATCTAATTCAGAACACAGGTTACTAATTTTGTAATACAACTAAACAACATGAAGAATATATTTAAAATATTATTCGCATCAGTTTTAGGATTATTTATTCTAAACTCTTGTGATAGAACCGATGACTTGGTAGTAGGAGAATATACATCTGCTCCAATTTTAGAAAATAATTTATCAGCCACACCTTATGAGGTTACAGGTGATAATTTAGCAACCGTTTTCAATACATTTACATTTCAAAAAGCAGAATTTAATGTATTTGCTACGTTAACTAATCAATTAGAAATTTCTGTTGCAGGAACGGATTTCAAAGAAGTTACGAACTTAGGTTCATTAACGGAGGAAAACACAATACCTGTACTTTATTCTACCCTGAATAACGCCCTGTTGGATCTAAAATTAGAAGCAGGCGTACCTCATAACATAGAAATAAGAGTGAAATCTGCTATATTAAATAAGGAAAAAATAACTGTAAATCCTATTTACTCTAATGTACTTAGTTTTGTAGTTACACCTTATTTATTAGACTATCCATACACCGATTTGTATTTGGTAGGAAGTGCAACAGCAGCAGCTTGGAATAATACAGCAGGAAATCCTAATATGTATCCACTACAGAAAACTACCAATTTGCCAGATATCTACACTTATACCGGATTCTTTAAAGGTGGTGCAGATGCAGGATTTAAAATCATTAAAAATAAAGGCGATTGGGGAAGTCAATATGGTTTAGGAAGTTCCGTAGGACAGCTAAGTGCAGATGGTGGTTCTGGTAATATTCCTGTATCAGCAGATGGTTATTATGAACTAATGATTAATATCACAGACCTTACTTATACCTTAACTCCGATAGCTACGCCAACCAGCACTTACCCAACAGTAGGTATTATTGGTAGTGCTACCGCAAATGGTTGGGATGCAAGTACACCGATGGTTAAATCTTCTTTCGATTCCAACTTGTGGATTTTAGATGGAGTAGAATTGTCTTCGGGAGAAATGAAATTTCGTGCCAACGATTCTTGGGATGTTAATTGGGGAGCAAATACCGAATATTTTGGAACTGCAACAACTGGTGGAGCAAATATACCAGTATCTGCGGGTAATTATATTATCTATTTTAATGATTCCACAGGAAATTATACCTTTATTTTAAAATAAGATAAAGAAAAAGTGAAAGCAACCGCCTTATTAAAATCAATTGGTTTGGTAAGGCGGTTTTTATTTGCTTTGCAGTATCAGTTTATTTAATTTTAAACTTTAATTAAAACCAACTTATGAAACAGATAAAAATAGGAGCGTTTTTTTTGTTGGCATCTGTAATATCAATAGATGCACAAACTCTGAAATCGCCCAACGGAGCGTTTGAAATGAACTTTAACCTAAAATCAGGTGTGCCATATTACAACTTGAAACATCAGGGGAAAACCATTGTAGAAGACTCCAAATTAGGATTAAGAATTTTGAAGGATGGCGATATACAATTCGCTTCCGAAATAGAAAATAAAGACCAAAAAGGCAAACACCTCAATTCTGGTTTTGTGAAAACTGCCGAAAAATTCGATTCTAAAAACGAAACTTGGAATCCGATTTTGGGAGAGAAAAAATCTTACATCAATCATTATAATGAATTGGCTGTTACCCTCAACCAACCCGAAAATGACAGGTATATCATTCTGAAATTCAGATTGTTTGATGATGGTTTGGGCTTCCGCTACGAATTTCCCGAGCAAAAAAACTTAAACTATTTCATCATCAAAGAAGAAGATACCGAAATAGATTTGCCTTGGGACACAAAAGCGTGGTGGTTAACAGGCGATTACGATTCCCAAGAGTATCAAACCCAAACCTCTTTGCTTTCGGAAATTCCAGCACTTTGGGAAAAATCCTACGATGGAAACGCCTCGCAAACGCCGATAAAAAATGCGGTGCAAACGCCATTAATGTTGAAAAAAGAAGGCAAAGAACCGCTTTACATCAATATTGCGGAAGCTGCAGTTATTAATTATGCAGCGTCTAATTTGGAATTAGATGCGGATAATTTCAAATTCAAAACCCATCTTACACCCGATGCACAGGGGGCAAAAGGTTATATACAAACGCCTGCCGTTACACCTTGGCGAACCATTATCGCATCTCCGAAAGCCGAAGTGGTTTTGGATTCCAAAATGCTTTTTAACCTAAATGAACCTACGCATTACAAAGATACTTCCTACATAAAACCAACCAAATATATGGGCGTTTGGTGGGAAATGATTATCGGGAAATCGCAATGGGCATATTCCACAGCTAACAATGTGCATATCGGGAAAACCGATTTTAGCAAACTGACACCGAACGGAAAACACGCTGCTAATAATACCAAAGTGAAAGAGTATATCGATTTTGCTTCCAAGCACGGTTTCGATGCTTTGTTAATCGAAGGTTGGAACACGGGCTGGGAAGATTGGTTCGGACATTCTAAGGAATTTGTTTTCGATTTTATAACGCCTTATCCCGATTTTGATATTAAAATGCTGAACGATTATGCTCACTCCAAAGGTATTAAATTGATGATGCATCATGAAACTTCGGGGTCGGCAACCAACTACGAACGTTGGGCAGACGAGGCTTTTAAATTGATGAATAAATACGATTATCCTTCCGTGAAAACGGGCTACGTTGGGAATATTATCCCGAGAGGCGAGCATCATTATTCGCAATGGACGATTAATCATTATTTAAGAATTGCCGAAAAAGCCAACGATTACAAAATTATGGTTAATTCCCACGAATCTGTTCGACCAAGCGGGCAAAGTCGCACTTACCCGAACTGGGTTGCCGCAGAAGCCGCAAGAGGAACTGAGTTTGAGGCATTTGGAGGGAATAATCCCGACCACCAAACTATTTTGCCGTTTACCAGATTTATGGGTGGGCCGATGGATTACACACCAGGGATTTTCCAAACCAAGTTAGATTATTATTTCCCAGGAGACACTAGATTTGTAAAAACCACTTTGGCGAAGCAATTGGCATTGTATGTCGTAATGTATTCGCCGTTGCAAATGGCAGCCGATTTACCCGAAAACTATGAAAGACATTTGGATGCTTTTCAGTTTATAAAAGATGTAGCGGCAGATTGGGACGATACCAAAATATTATCCGCAGAACCGGGAGATTTTATCCATACTGCAAGAAAAGCCAAAGGCAAAGACGAATGGTTTGTTGGTGGGATTACCGATGAAAATGCCAGAAGTTTCACCGTAGATTTTTCTTTCCTTCCGAAAGGCAAAAAGTACGAAGCAACGGTGTATGCCGATGGAGAAGATGCAGATTATATCACCAATCCTCAGTCTTATAAAATCTATAAAACTGTGGTAACCAACAAATCTAAAATCCCTGTAAAATTGGCAAGAAGCGGTGGTTATGCCATTTCTGTAAAACCTGTAAAATAAAGGAATTAAAGGTTGAAAATAAAATGCATTAATTTTAATTAAATGAAAAAAAGCCTCATAGGTTTTTCGGAATCTGTGAGGTTTATTTCCTCTGATGAAAAAAATATTCAACAAGCAAAACGTATTTTTGTTATTACTCGTCCTAATGGTATTATTGGGAAAATGGTTGCCATATCGGGAAGAGTACAGCAATTATTTCAATTTAGAAAAATTTATAGATTGGGGAATCGCCTTGATTTTTTTATTGTACGGGCTGAAACTCAATTTAAAATCTATTGTAAAAGATGTGTCCAATTGGCGATTACATCTTTTGGTACAATTTGGGACTTTTATATTATTTCCATTATTGGTCTATTTATTTTACGGATTTGCTAAAAATACCGATTTTTATATGCTTTGGTTATCGGCATTTTTCTTAGCAAGTTTGCCATCTACCGTTTCCTCTTCTGTGGTTATGGTTTCCATTGCTCGGGGCAATGTAACTTCGGCAATTTTCAATGCCTCTATTTCGGGACTTATCGGGATTGTAATGACACCTTTGTTGATGGGCTTTTTTCTATCATCTGGCAGTTCCGATTACTCAGGAAATGGGGAAGTGGTTCAGCAATTGTTGCTCAAAGTATTGTTACCCATAGTTTTAGGATTATTGCTCAATCCTTTATTCAAAAATATAGTCAGCAAGTACAGTCATATTATTTCCGAGTTCGATAGGTTGGTGATTTTGCTTATCGTTTACGAAAGTTTTTCCCAAGCATTTTTAGGAAATATTTTCAGTAGCATTCCTGCGATGCAATTTATCATACTTACTTTATTTGTAGTCATGTTGTTTTTTGTGGTTTATGAGGTATTGAGGATAATTTCCATTAAATTAAAATTCAACCGAGCAGATATTATCACGGCTACATTTTGCGGTTCCAAAAAATCTTTGGTTCATGGCAGTTTGTTTGTTTTGGTTTTGGGGATTTCGGCGGAAGACAAAGTTTTGTTTTTACTTCCTGTGATGATATATCACAGCTTTCAATTATTTTATGTGAGTTGGCTGGCTTCAAGACTTTCCAAGCAAGATTAACGATATCGTAGATTCAATTCAAAAAAAAATATCATATTCTTATAAAATTTTGTGTAACTTAGGCAAGCGTTAGCATCTTTGTTTACCTTAATAGTTTTATGAAATTAAAAAACTTTTGTCTTGTCTTGCGATAAAAAAATCAGGAATAAATATTTTTTTTTATACAGTAATCTTTTGGAATACAAATAAATACATTTCATTTATCTAAGGATTTTATTCACTTATATTTAAAACAA
>JAUNTR010000029.1:12242-13744 GCA_030538575.1 Cruoricaptor ignavus
CTATATCACAAGTTTTTTGTAAATTTACTGGTTCAAATTTTTTAAATTTTATGAAGAGGTCATTAGTATTATTAAAATTAATTTTCGTGTTGGCTACAAATATTTTCTATGCACAAATCCAAAAGGTAGAACCCGCATTTTGGTGGAAAGGAATGCACAATCCCGAATTGCAAATTTTGCTTTACGGGAAAAATATTGCCAACCAAACGCTGGAACTTTCAGATGGGATTACCATAAAAGATTTAACAAAAGTAGAAAATCCCAATTATCTTTTTGTAACGATAAATACCGATGAGGTAAAAAAATCTGAGTTTAAAATTTATCTAAAAAACGGTAAAAAAATTACAAGTTCTTACACTTATCAATTAAAGGACAGAAATCCCAATTCCGCCAACAGACCTTCGTTTTCTTCCAAAGATGCAGTGTATCTCATTATGCCCGATCGTTTTGCCAATGGCGATAAAACCAACGATTCCCAACCGAACCTTACGGAAAAAGCCAACAGAACTTTACCTAATGGAAGACATGGTGGAGATTTGCGAGGCATCATCAATCATTTGGATTATTTGCAGCAACTTGGGGTTACGGCACTTTGGCTGACTCCCGTAAACGAAGACAACGAAAAAGTATATTCCTACCACGGTTATGCACAAACCGATTTATATAAAATTGATGGAAGATACGGAACCAACGAAGAATACTTGGAACTCTCCCGAGAATTGAAGAAAAGAAATATGCTCCTGATACAGGATTATGTAACCAACCATTGGGGAATTTCGCATTGGCTAATTCAGGATTTGCCGACCAAAGATTGGATTCACCAATTTCCCGATGGCGATGGAAAATACGGTTTCAAACGCTCTAATTACAGAACCACATCTCAGTTTGATAAAAACGTTTCCGAGGTTGATAAAAAAGAAGCCCTAAACGGTTGGTTCGATACCACAATGCCCGATTTGAACCAAAGCAATCCATTGGTATTAAAATATCTTATCCAAAATGCCATTTGGTGGATAGAATATGCTGAACTCGGTGGTTTGCGTGTGGACACTTATCCATACAACAACAAAGAAGCTATGGCAAAATGGGCAAAAGCTATTACCAACGAATATCCGAACCTGAACATTGTTGGCGAAGCGTGGATGTACAATCCTGCACACATTGCTTATTGGCAAAAAGATTCCAAAATCGCAGAGATAGACGGTTACAACTCTCATTTGCCTTCGGTTATGGATTTTACCTTGTTTTCAGATTTGCCTTCTGCGTTGAAAGAAGAGGAAAGTTGGGACAAAGGTTTAATTAAAATTTACAACGCTTTCGGAAGCGATTTCCTTTATCCTGATATTAATAATATGATGGTGTTTTTTGAAAATCACGATACCGAAAGATGGAACGAAATCTTCCAAAGTCAGCCACAATATTATAAAATGGCATTGGCAATTATCAGCACAGTTCGTGGTTATCCGCAAATATATTACGGTTCGGAAATCGGGATGCGTGGC
>JAUNTR010000029.1:13844-15961 GCA_030538575.1 Cruoricaptor ignavus
AAAGATATTATTTCCGAAAAAATAATAGATATGACCCAACCATTGAAACTTTCTCCTAAAAATCCACTGATTTTGGAACTGAAATAATGCTTTTCGTTAAAAGAAATAAAAAAGGAAATATTCAAAATTTTAATTAAAAAAATAATGAGGAATAGAGTTTTAGTTGCAACAATTTTGCTAATGTCTTTTTTCATCGGGAAATTTTATGCACAGCAAGGCAAAGGTTTTTACGAGAATGTTCAGAAAAAACACATCAATACGCTCTTGGATAATCTAAATGATTATGCGGCAAAAGCAGATTTCAAAAATTATTTTGAACTTTTTCAGGAGGAATCTGTATTCATCGGAACAGATGCTACGGAGATTTGGACAAAAAAAGAGTTTATGGATTATGCCAAACCTCATTTCGATAAAGGCAAAGCGTGGAGCTTTAAATCGATAAAAAGAAACATTTATTTCAGTAAAGATGGCACTTACGCTTGGTTTGATGAATTGTTGGACACCCAAATGAAAATTTGCCGAGGAAGTGGCGTGCTGGAAAGAGTGGGCAATCGTTGGAAGATAAAACAATATGTACTTTCTATGACCGTTCCTAATAATGTTTCCAATGAGGTTATCCAAATAAAAACACCAACCGAAGACGCTTATATAAAGGAACTGACGAGAGAATAAACAAAAAAATAACAGTTATAAATAATGAATAAAATATCAACAAAACCCAATTTGAGTTTCTGGAAAATCTGGAACATCAATTTCGGTTTCTTTGGAGTGCAAATAGCTTACGCTCTGCAAAATGCTAATAACAGTCGTATTTTCCAAACTTTGGGAGCCGATCCGCATAATCTTAATTATTTTTGGATTTTACCACCTCTTATGGGTTTAATTATCCAACCGATTGTTGGCGTAATGAGCGATAATACTTGGACACGCTGGGGGCGTAGAATCCCGTATTTATTTGTAGGAGCGTTGGTTGCTGTGGTCGTTATGGCACTTTTGCCCAATGCAGGGAGTTTTAATCTGAGTGTTGCTAATGCAATGATTTTTGGTCTAATAGCATTAATGCTTTTAGATACGGCAATTAATATGGCAATGCAACCATTCAAAATGATGGTGGGAGATATGGTGAACGAGAAACAAAAAAAGTTGGCATTTTCCGTGCAGAGTTTTGTTTGCAATGCAGGTAATTTTGTCGGGTTTTTATTTCCTATTCTATTCACTTGGATTGGCATTCAGAATACCGCAGCAGAAGGCGTAGTTCCAGATTCGGTTATTTATTCCTTTTATGTAGGAGCGGCAATTCTCATTGGTTGTGTACTTTATACCATTCTTAATGTAAAGGAAATGCCACCAAAAGAATATGCCGAATTTCATGGTATAGATGAAACTCAGAAGCAAAAAACCAATGTTTTCCAACTTCTGAAAAACGCTCCAAAAGCTTTTTGGACGGTTGGTCTTACACAATTTTTCTGTTGGTCGGCATTTGTATATATGTGGACTTACACCAATGCCGGAATTGCCGAAACCGTATGGAATACTACCGATGCCAAATCCTCAGGCTTCCAAAATGCGGGCAATTGGGTTGGTGTTCTTTTCGCTGTACAATCCGTAGGTTCTATTATTTGGGCAATGGTTTTACCATTTTTCAAAACCAGTAAATCCGCTTATTTTGTGAGTTTGCTTATCGGTGGAATTGGGTTTATTTCTACCTATTTTGTACGAGACCAATATTTGCTTTTCGGTTCGTATTTGCTTATAGGTTGTGCTTGGGCAGCTATTTTGGCATTGCCGTTTACGATTCTTACCAATGCATTGAAGGGTAATAATATGGGAGCATATCTTGGTTTGTTTAATGGGACTATTTGCGTTCCACAGATTATTGCAGCGATTTTCGGAGGTTTGATTTTCAAAGCATTGGGAGCAAGTCCGATTATGATGTTGGTTGTTGCAGGCGTACTTCTTATTTGTGGAGCGTTTAGTGTTTTCAGAATCAAGGAAAACGAGTAATAAATCTGTTATCGTTTATTAATCAAAATCCATTAATAATTATTTTATTGATGGATTTTTTTTTTCTTTGGGCGTGTCCCTCATTCGCAACCTTTGGCGCTCGCTACGCTCGC
>JAUNTR010000030.1 GCA_030538575.1 Cruoricaptor ignavus
TATCGAGGAAGAAAAAGACGATACCAAAATGACAAAAGAAGAGTATTTTGCAAAAATAGATGAAGCACGGGCAGGTAAAAAAATCAAAATGAGCAGAAATGAGATGAGAAAATTATTATTAGAAGACTAATGGGAGAAGAAATAATAATTTACGAATTAACCTATTCTGAAAAGTATTTTGACGACATTGATAAGCACAAAAAATCAGGACAAAAGAAAATTCTCAAAAAAATAGATTTATTGTTTGATGAAGTAGAAAAACATCCAGCATAGGATCTGGTAAACCGGAAGAACTAAAAGGCTACGGACAACGTTTTGTTTGGTCGAGACGTATAGACCAAAAACATAGACTTGTATATGAAATTTTTGAAGAAGAAAAAAGAGTTGAAATATTGTCTACCTACGGACACTACGATGATAAATAAAATCGCATTCCCTGTCCTTTTTAGATAAAGATTGCAAATTTTTCTATCCATTTTTTTTAACTAAATCTTCCTAATTGTTCAATAAAAAATTATGAAAAAACTAATTTTCACAGCAATGGCTTTTGCCGTAATCGGTTGCAATCAAAATAAAAAAACCGAACAAAAAGATGATTTGCAATTGCAAGTAGATTCCATCAACCAAGCTCGTGCAAAATATAATGACAGCATACAAGCCCTAAATGAAGCGAACCGTTTCGGCGATTTATCGGGAAGCAAAACACTTTCTTACAAATCCGATGATTCTTCCATCAACATCAATGGAACAATAAATTTCCAAAAAACAGGTCGGGATTTATACGATATTTCAGGAAATGCTTCTTCTGGGAAAAACACGATTTCCATTAATGGAACGATAAAAAGAGTTTCGGAAAAACATCTGAATTTTGAGGGAGAAATCTCGCAAAACATCAATGGCTCAGCTTATAAAAGAACAAAAAAAACGACTTTCCTAAACGAAGGAAAAGGAAAATTTTGGCGACTTCAAGATAAAGTAAATGCCGATGGATTTGTAGATTATATTGATATTAAAGAATGATAAAAAAATTATGCTAAACTACGAAATATCTGGAAACGGAACAGAAAACTTGGTACTGCTTCATGGTTTTATGGAAAACCATTTGATTTGGAGTGATATGGAGCAATTTCTATCCAAAAAATTCCGATTGATAAAAATAGATTTACCAGGACACGGTCGCTCCAACATTTATGGCGAAATCCACACCATGGAAATGATGGCGGAAAAAGTGAAAGAAGTTACGGATAAACTGAACCTAAACCATTTTCATTTACTTGGGCATTCTATGGGCGGTTATGCGTCTTTGGCTTTTGCAGAAAGGTTTGGTGAGAGTTTGCAATCGCTTACTTTGTTCTTTTCCACCTACTTTTCCGATGATGAGGAAAAGAAAGAAACGAGAAGAAAAAGCCTGAGAATTATTGCAGAAAGTTTGAAAACTTTTGTTTCCGCAGGCGTTCCCAATCTCTTTAATCCTAACGAGAAAGATATTTTGGAAGACAAAATAGAACTCGCCAAAGAGATTGCTTTTTCCACACCTACGGAAGGCGTTTTAGCAGCAACAAAAGGAATGATTGAGCGAACCGATAAACAACATATTTTGGAAAATCTAAATGCAAAAATCGTGATTATTGCAGGGAAATACGACAATGCTGTGAAAACCGATTTGGTCATCAATCACCTTCCGAACAGGGCAAATATAAAATCCTATATTTTGGATTGTGGACACAACGGACATTGGGAAAAACCCGAAATCTGCTCCGCAATCTTGAATACAGAATTGCTTTAAAAAACCAAAAATCCTCTCTTAATTGAAAGAGAGGATTACCAATTATCTATATCGCAAAAAAATCAACTATTCTTTGATTATTTTTTTGGTTACAACACCTTTTTCGGTTTCTATTTTTAGGATATAAATTCCCTTTGCTAATCCTGAAATATTAATAGAGGATTGTGCTGTAAATTTCCCCGATTGTACTTTTCTGCCATCTGTGGAGTAGAGTTCCAGCGTGCCTTTATCTATACCAATAATACGGAAATCTGTTTTTACTACGGTGTTGGAGAGTTTAATGGTTTTGGCGAGTTCTACGTTGTTTACAGACATTTTATCGGTTTCTCTGAATACAACATCGTCCAAATAAACGCTTTCGCCAAATTCATCATTTTCTTTATCTGTATAGAACCAAATTTCTACATACTTAGCATCAGCAGGAGCCGTTCCCACAAAACTATATTGCACCCATTCCTCACTGTTTTTACTCGATGTTTTCGGTGCAACCAACTCATCTGTTGAAGTTTTAATTAAATTTTCGCTTTCGTCTTTCCATTTTACTTCGTGTCTCAGTTGGGCTTTTGTTACATTATCCAAAACCCAATAAGACAATTCGTAGGCTTGGTTAGGTTTCACTTCGTGTTTTGTGGTATCCCATAAATCTACATCAAACTCTCCTGTTTGGTAGATATTTGGCGTGTACCAACCGCTTCCTCTTTGCGAAGTCATTCTAAGGGAATAAGTTCCCGAATGTTTCTGTCTGCTGTTTTGGTCGACTGCCGTAGTTGTCCCCGTAATCCAACTATCCGCAGGAGAACTTGGAACGGTACGCTCCTCAAATCCTGAGTTTACAATAATATTCTCTTGTCCAAACAAGGACAAACTCGCAAAAAGTCCTAATAAAAAATACTGCTTTTTCATTTTTTTAAGATTTTAAAATTTAATGATTTCAATGATTTAATAATTTCAATGGTTTAATTATGATTTGATGGTTCTTCGTCTTTATTTTAGTGGTGTTGATGCATTTTTGGTACGTCTTGGTCTTTATTTCAATGGTAGGATAGGCATTTTTTTGAGAATTTAGATTCAATCTTTAAATCCTTAAATATTTTAAACTATTAAATCCCTACGGCAAAATCACTTTCTCGCAAAACGGTTCCATATCTTTCGAGCCATCGGCGTAGAGGTATTTTTGATAACTCAAAACGGGAGAACTAATCACTCTATCGTCCGAGCGTGCCAACATTTTAATATCGATATTAAAAGAATTGAAACCATAGCCGTGCGTTGCCAAATACAACGGATAACCCGACTTAACTTTAAAACTGATTCTCAACAGTTTATCATTTTTAATATCCGCAGGCTTTCCTTCATGTTCATAATTTCGGAGGATAACCAATTTGTGATTTTCATCGATATACCTTACCTCAAATTTGGAATTGGGATAAGGTTCTAAATTAAAGCCTTTTTTCTCTGTAAAAAGAATATTGAGTCGCACGGTATAATCCCGAATATTATCCTGAATTTCCACTCCCGGATATTGGAATGCCAACTCGTCTTCCGTAGGATTGCAAGGATACACAATCATATCATCGTAGTTTTCATAAGGAATTTCGGGTGTTTTTATGGGAAATAATTTAGTGTAATCTTCATCTGGCAACACTTCTTCATCTCGATTGCAAGATGTGGAAACCGTAAATATCATTAATCCTAATGCGGCAATTTTTAGTCTATATTTCATTGATTTTAATATTTTATTGTTGAGTAATTTCTGCCGTATATCCGTTTACCGTTGCTGTAAATTTATCGCCCGATCTTTTGAAATCTGTAAACCTTACTTCATCGTTGTATTTCAGCCCAGCATAGAAAAGCATTCCGTTTTCGGTATAGGTATATCCTGAACCTACACCACTGAAATACACAGGGCTAAAGCTATTCGGTTCGTGGTCTTTTATGAAAAGTGCGTAGCGACTGTTGTGGTTAAAATAATCTCCTCGTGCATAATTGCTCTGGAAAACCACTTCTTCTGCATTATTTTTTATGGTAAGAATTGGTTTTTGCCAACTTTCAAAAAGTGTTTTTTGTTCCGCAATATTATCTATTTGCATTTGCCAATCCGTACCATTTTTTATCTTTTCCAAGACGATATATTCGCTATCTTCCGTGCTGTGAGTAGTGGTTTTGAAAACCAATTTCCCATCGTTATCGGTATGACTGTATATAAAATCGCTCGCCCCAAGAAAACTGGGATTTACCAAACCGTGAATGTAATTTTTGGTAATAAAAGACAACTGAACGCCCGATACCAATGTAATCCCATAATCGGAAAAAACACTATTATTTCTAGCTTCTTGGGAAATATCGCTTTTCATTTCCAATGTTCCGTTCTCGGAAAATTTTACCCAAAATGTATAGCCACCAAATCCTGTTTCATTTCCAAGAAAAAGCAAAGAAGATTCGTGGGAATAGACATTGAAATTAATATCCGAAAACTTGTTTTTATCCACATTTGGGAAATAAATCATCTTCCAACCATTTTCGGAAGAAGTGAGTATTTTCTTTAAAGCAGAAATACCGTTCTGTGTGCGTTGTGCAGGCGATTCCGAGAATAGATGTTCTTGTTCCCTTTGGCAAGAAACCAAAAGAAATAAACCTGATAACACGATGAATATATTTTGTTTAATTTTCATTTTTTTAGATTAATTAGAAAAGAATTAAGATAAAAACGATGAACAATTCATCATTAATTCAAAAATTTTTGAGTATTCAAATAACTGATATTTTGGGCTCTTTGCAAATCGATACGCCATTCGTCTTTGAAATATTTAATGACAAAATCCCGTTTCGTTTTCAGCGTTTGTTCGGCTTTCAAGGCTCTTGCGACTTCATCTGCATCACTGCTATTGTTGGGTCTTCCTGCTGCGGCAATCATATTATCTATATCGGTTTTGGTATGCGTTAGCATAATGCTCACAATTTCGCAAAAATCATCATCTATATTTTTTCTGGAAGGGAAACTAAACCCTCCGAAACGATATGCTCCATGGAAAAAAGCGGAGTAAATATCGATATTCGTGGCGTGTGTAATTTCGCTTTCCCAGTCCATATACCATTCCGGACTAATCTTTGCAAAAACAGTTCTGTCGTATGGTTTATGATTGATGAGATTTCGGGCGTAAGCGTGATGTACACTTCGCATCAAGCGTTTCACTTCTGTGGCATCTTTCGGGTCGAAAGTATCTACATTATAAATCGACATTTTCACGGGAGAGCCTTCGGTAGCAATAACTTCTACACCTCGATTATTGATATTTCTCCCCGAATAAAGATAAATTTCTCTGGGAGCATTACCTTTTACAAAACCCGAATTTCCCAATCTGGCATCATCGTAAAGGTCTATCCAAAGCTGTTTTATCGTTTCTAAAACAGGTAAGACATTTTTCTCTTCGGGCGGAGAAAGATAAGCATTGGGAGCCGCATTTTTACTCCATCTGTATTTGGCATCTATACCATAAGGCAAGGCTAAATTTTCTACAATCCAGTTATCTGTGCTATTCGGTAATTCTACGGATGGTAAGACTACACTTTGGGAATCCAAATTATCCCTTTCCGAACAAGCAGAAAAAAGGAATAAAGCGGAGAGTATGATTATATATTTCATAATTAAAGTTTAAGGTTCAAGTTCAAAGTTCAAAATTCAAAATTCAAAATCCAACATCTAAAATCCTAAATCAATTCGCTTCTAATCCTAAACTAATGGCTTGGGAAGGAATTTGGATGAGTTTTCGTTTGTCACCTTTTTTCAGAATTTTGTTATCATCGTGTTGGCTTCCTGTTGTGTTTCTATCCACCACCAAATCAAACCTGCGGATATCGAACCAACGCATTCCTTCGTGTACAAATTCTTTCCGTCTTAGTTCGGCTATAAACTGTACCAATCTCGCTTGTCGGTCAGATAATTCATACGCTGGCGTATAAGTGGTTTTCGCATTTGGGAAAGCATCTACAAATTCCTCAAAAGTATATTTCATAAAGGTTTTTTTCTTCATAAAATTCTGAATATCAAAAACTGCTTCGTTATCTCTGCCTTTCATAGCGAGGGCTTCGGCACGGTTTAGCAACACTTCATCCATCGAAAACAGACTTCCTGCTACGAAAACATCTGTGGGATTAAGTCCTGTATTCCCGAATTTTTCATATTCACTGAATTTATGTTGAATTTTAAATTCTCCACCACTGTAATAATAGCCCCAAGTTGCATCTCGGGTTTCTCGGGTATATCCCGTACCGAAAAGTACTTTTACAAGATTATTGTTTAATCCGTATTTCTCTCGGGAATAATTTCTGTACATTCTAGAACGATTGGATACGATGAGCAAATTGCTCTGCTCTTCCACCGATGCGTAATATGTTCCTAAGTTTTGTCCATTAAAAATGAAAGTTCGGTAATGCCCCATCCAATCCCTCAACCTAAGCGAAGAATCACCTGAAAGAAGCCAATTGCTGTATTCTATCACTTTGTCCCAATCGCCTTTGTAGAGGTAAAATCTCGTGGCAAAAGCATAAGCCGCTTCTTTATTAAAATGATATTTCGGGATTTTGTAATAAGCATCATCTACCAAACTGAAACCTAATAATAAATCTTCTTCAATCTTTTTGTAAACATCGGCAACCGTTCCTCTACTGTAATTTTTCAGGGCTTCGGTTTCGGGTTTCGTGATGTAAGGAATACCCAAATCGGAATCTGCCGTTGCACTATTGTAATGCTTGGACCAAATATTGACCAACATAAAATGCAAATAAGCACGAATGAGAAAAGCCTCGCCATAAAGGGCTTTGGTACGGTTGTTTTTCGGTAATTTTTTCAGATGCTCCAAGGCGTGATTGGCTTGTGCAATCCCTTGATAGCAGGATAACCAATAATTAAGTGGCGTATCCAAATCTTCCTGTTCATAATCTCGCCAATGGTACATGGCATCATTCAAACGGAAGTGCATTCCGCCCTGTCGTTCCGCCACGTTATCTGTTCTGGGTTCTAAAAAAGCAAAGTAAGAAGCCTTGGGATAAGCCGCCGTAAGGAGTTCTGCAACTTTGTCTTCGGTATCTATATTGATGTCCAAAGTACTGTCTGGAATGGTGTCCAAATGCCGATTGCACGATACGCTTGCCAAAGCCAAAACTGTGGTGCAAATGATATAATAAAGTTTGTTTTTCATTGTTAAAATTTTCTAAAATCCTATACTTAGCGAAAGCGTATATTGTTTTTGTATCGGGCTGGAAACTCCTCCTGATTTATAAAATTCTGGGTCTTGACCTCGCAATGCTTTATCCGAATAAATGAGAAACGGGTTGGTCGCCTGAATCCTGACACTTGCTGAATTTACACCAAACTGTTTAGTAAAATCTTTCGGAAGTTGATAACCGAGCGAGATATTTTTCATCCTTACAAAACTGCCGTCTGCCACTCGCATTTGCGAATAATTGTAAGTGTTGTACGCCCGTTCTATATTTTCTGCTCCTACCAATCTTATCAAATCTTGCGAAGGAATCACGGGAACATTCGTTCTTAATTCATCTCCGGGAACGAGCCATCGGTCGTAATAATTTTGCGAAAACACATTCAAATCCATAAAAGATGGGTCGAAAGTTGGTTGCAAACGAATCTTATTCCCTGCTTGGAAGGTAACGTAAAATGATAGTTCTAAACCTTTATATTTAAATGTATTAGAAAAACCTCCCGTGAAGTTGGGTTCTACCGGCCCGTGATATTTCAGGTAAGATTTGGAGAATTGCGTATCCGAAAAATCTGCACCTGCAACATTAGCGTAAGGCATATCATAGAGCGGATAATCCCCAAAATTGAAGTATGGCAAACCATTACCATCCAAACCTTGGAAATCAAAAGAGAACAGCGAACCACGAGCGTAGCCCACCAAATTCCCTCTTCCCATACCTGCAACCATATCGAAAGTATTGGGAGTATTCAGCAATCGTGTGATTTTTTGTTTCAGAAGTCCTGCGGTAAAATTGGTTGTCCAAGAGAAATTTTCACTCTGTATATTTTTCGTAGTTAAAGACAATTCTACACCTTTTGTGGACATATCTCCAAAATTGGCGTATTTGTAATATTGCCCGCCAACACCCGAAGTTCTTACCAAATCTATCAAATCAAAAGACTGTCGGGAGTAAACATCCAACGTGGTGCTAATCCTATTATTGAACAACCCGAAATCCAATCCCACATTCATTTCATACATTTTTTCCCAAGTTAAATCTTGGTTTTCCAGATGTAAAATATTGATTTCGTTTTCTCTATCTTGGAAATAAAAACGGTCGGTTACCAAACTTTGATAAACGGCTAAGGAATTAATCGCTTGTTCATTCATTTTTGCTGTAAGACCGTAACTTGCTCTTAATGAAAGTTTTGAAATAAAGTTGGAATTTGAAATAAAATCTTCTTTATCCATATTCCATTTTCCGCCCACATTCCAAGTTGGCAACCAACGAGAACGACTGGATTTCCCCGAGATATTAGAACCTTCGTAATTAAGAATAGCGTTCAGGATATACTTTCCTTTGTAGCCATACGTTGCGTTTCCAGAGAAGCTAACACCCCTGTCGTACCTCATTAATAGATTAAAATAATCTAAACCTTCGGTAAGAATTTTATCAAAAATCAAAGGATTGGTAAACACTTTTCCGCCACGGTCGTACTGTATGCCATAACCTTGGAATGGGTTGGTGGTTCTATCGGCGTGTCTCATTTCGGTAAATCCGAAGAGTTTTAAATCGTGTTCGCCAAAACGTTTTTCGTAATCCAAAGAGGCACGAACCAAATAACTGGTAAGCGAAGTTTCGGTTTTGTTGAACATTCCACCATACGGAAGTCCGACTTGTGGCTGAGCCAAAGGATTATCTGGGTCTTTTACCAAATAAATATTTTCTGCGGCTACCAAAGCGTTTTCATTCGCTCTAAACGCCAATATCGCATTGGAATTTTCTTTTACATAATGAGAAGTATTCGTAGTTGCATTCCTTGCCACTGCTAAAAAATTGGATGTAAGATTCGGATTGATTTTATATTCCAATTCTCCTTGTATTTTAAAATCCAAAACATTCACTTCCATATAATTGTTTTGGTATTCATTCAGAATATTGAATGGTGCCCAGTTGTTTCTATAATATTCCAAATTGCCGTTTTCGTCTTTCGGCATCAGCGTTCGGCTTGTTCCCAAAGCATAAAGAAAAGGGTTAATATCAAAATCTCTTTCAAAAGAACCGACAGCCGTATTTCTTCTTCGGGAGAAAGTTCCCGGCGTGGTTTGGCTTCTGGTATTTCCTTGTAGGTTTACCGATGCTTTTATTTTATCATTAATGTAAAAAGTGTTTTTCAAATTAGCCGTGATACGACTGACTTTGTCGGCAATCGTCCATCCTGGGTCGGAATAAAATCCCAAAGAAGCGTAAGATGCCATTTTCTCTCCGCCTCCCGTAATGCTTATCATATGGTTTTGGGTCGGGGCAACATTATACAATTGCTTGAACCAATTGGTATTCGCATATTCTCTTTTCCTTAGAAATTCGGTGCGAGCCTCTTCCGTATTGGGCAAATAAAATTGTCCTGTTTCGGGATTGATGGTGTTTATCGCATTATACATTTGATAATAAATCCCGCCACGCCTGCCATAGAGCGATTTTGTAATATCGAAATAGCCTTTGCGTTCCATCTCTTGGTAAATGGACATGGTTTGTTGAGAATTGAGCAAATCGTATTCGTTATAAGTAGGTATCGTCCTAAAACTCTGTTCATAGGAATAAGAAATTTTCAATGGCGAATTTCTTTTTCCGTTTTTGGTACTGATGACTATAACGCCGTTCAAGGCTCTTGCCCCGTATATGGAAGTAGCAGCGGCATCTTTCAGAACTTGTACATCTTCTATATCCGATGGATTGATGCCCGAAATAGCGGAACTGATGAGCGTAACGGCATCTCCCGAAGCCAATTGATCGAGGGAAAGCGTTACAATATCCTCATACACAGCACCATCTATCACCCAAAGCGGTTGCACGTTTCCTGTGATGGAAGCCCCACCTCTGATATTAATTCTGGGTGCTGCACCGAATGTTCCCGATACGTTTTTTATGTTAAGTCCTGGTACACGCCCTTCCAACATTTGGGAGAGGTCTGCCACGCCATCCATTTGTATATCTTTCATTTTTACAGAACTGGCAGCTCCCGTAAACACTCGGTTTTTTACTTTTTGGTAGCCCGTAATTACAACGGTTTCTATGTCCTTTTCTTTATCTTTTTCTTGGGCTTGAAATAGATTTGCTCCCAAAAGAAAAAATAATGAAATGGGAATTTTATGATAATGTTTTGTTGTTTTCATTTTAGTTTTTGTAGAACTTTTTTCTTCAACTAAAAAAGATTTTAGTTTATTTAGTTTAAATATATCGTTATTGATAAAGATAAGACGCTTGGATATTCATTAATGAAAATAAAAACCCTTTTCCTGTATTTTTATGCGGAATAAAAATGAAAAGGAAGCCGCCGCACCCGAAAGTTTAGCAGCCTCCTCAGAATTAAAAATTGATATGAAAAAAGTTAAATGTTGGTTATAGTTTTACCCGAACTCCTATGCTTACAAATCTTGGCATTCCTGGTCTAAGTCCCGCAGGATTAAGGGATGCTAAATAGGTTTTGTTCAGCAGGTTCTGTGCTGTGGTATAAAGTGTTATATTTTTATTAAATGCATAACTTGCAGAGGCATCTAAAATATTCATTTCAGGAACTTTTTGGTTTTCTGGAATTTCGCCAACTCCTGGTACCATACGGAATTCGCCTCTGTATCTCCAAATTCCGGAAAGGTTGAAATTACCAATATTTGCACCTACTTCTACATTTGCCTGATGTTTTGGTGTGAATGGCAATTCAAATCCTTTTTCTATTTTTACGGAATAAAGTTCGGATTGATAATCGGTTTTGTATCTAGAATGGAAATAAGTGTAAGACACGCCGATTGGGAAATTAATACGACTATCTTTTCCATTGATGAAATACTTAGCTTGTGCTTCAATTCCTTTTGTAATGGCAGCTCCTGCGTTTAGCAAATCGCCCTGTGCCGATGTACCACCCACAGCGTTGGTATCTGCCCCAAGAATATTGCTGTAATCGTTGACATATCCGATAACTTCTACATCCAAATCTTTGTTGCCATATCTTACGCCAGCTTCGTAGTTCCAACTGGTTTCAGCTTTTTGTCCATCTTTCATTCCCGGAGGTAGAAAACCTTTGTGAGCTCCTGCAAAGACATTAAGCCCTTCCATTGGTTTGTACAATACGGAAATTCCTGGTATTACAACTTTTGTTTTGTTTTCTGTGGTTACCAAAGCCGTTCCCAATCTATCAGAATCGTTTCTTCCATAGTTTTTTCTGTTCATTTCTATATTTTCAAAACGAACTCCTGGAGTAATGGTAAATGCCCCAACCTCCTGTTGATATTGCACATAAACAGAAGTTGCATTGGTAGAAGCAACACGATTGTCCTGAGAACCTGGTCTGCCGAGAGAAACCAAAGATAACCCATATTGTGTAGATCTGTACCTGTCATTAGCTTGAAATCTATCTTCGCTATCGTAGTGGTATCTCGCTCCGAATCTTAATAAACCTTTTTCCAAAAGCTGATAACTACCATTAAACTGAACTCCTTGGGAAACATAATCTCTATTATTATGTCTTAAAACAATAGCATTTTCACCTGTATAAAGTCCTTTTAGGGCTAAGATTTCAGGGCTGTCGTCAGCTTTATTCAAGGCTGCTGTAAGTCCTGTTGTAGTTGTTCCGATAACCACATCATTTACCTTATACCAGTTTCTTGAAAATTCGTTTCTATAAACATCAAAGTTCAATTGCAATTTAGATGTCGGTTTGATTTCGTAAGACGCCAAATACTGTCTGTGATTGGTTTTCATATTATCTAACTCGGAAGCTAAATATCTTTGAAAAGCATTTTGATTAAAATCTTGTCTGGTAATTCCCACATAAGTTTCATCTGAGTTTTCGCCTGAAAGCTGGAACTTCAATTGCAATTTGCTTGGGATTGCTGCTTTGGAATTATCGTAAAGCAATTTCACAACGGCATCTTTTACATCAAATCCTGTGTCTTTACCATTCGGAAGTTCCTTAAAACCACTAGAAGCCGCTGTATAATATTCTACTAAATAACCAAATTTACCAATTCTATCACCTGCGTAAGTGTGGATTCTTCTAGTATCGAAACTACCGTAGCTGGCATCTAACATCATAGATAAATCCTTCGGCACTTGGGTAGAAATCATATTGAATGTCCCACCAACCGTATTCGGACCGTATTGTATTTGCCCGCTACCTTTTAGGATTTCTACGCCAGCCATTCTACCGATATTCGGGAAATAATATGCAGCCGCTGCTGTGTAAGGAGCAGGAGCAATGAGAACGCCGTCTTCCATCAAATTAATTTTTTGGCTTCGGCTGGATGCTGTACCACGAATATTGATGTTTGGGCGAAGCCCCACACCATCTTCCTCTACCACATGTACACCAGATTTCCCCATAATAATACGGTTTACATCGGAGTAATTGTATTTCTGTAATTCTTTGGTGTAGATGTGGATGTGAGAACTGGCTCTTTCATCGGTTTTCTTATTCGGGAAAAGCGTTTGTGTACTAATTACCACTTCTTCTATATCAGTGGTTAACGTATCTTGTTTGGTTTCCTGTGCGGAAAACATTACCGCACATACAAGCGAAATGGATAGATATGTCTTCTTCATAAATGATTATTATTTCTTTTGCAAATGTATTCTTATTTTTAATTAATCCAAATAAAATTTACTCTGATAAAAATCATTATAAAATAAATTTTGTATCCTGATTTTTTAATGTAGATTACGAAGAAAACGCTTTTAAATTTAGACTAAATAAGAATAATAGAATAACACTTAAAAGACATTAATCAATTGATTAACAAATAATTAAATTACAGACACAAACTTTTAAATAAAATAAAAAGTGATATTATTATTAGACTTTATTATTTTCCAAGAGTAGAAATAGGGAGAAGAGAATACACAAAAAACCTGAAATCCATTCAAATTTGAACGAAATTTCAGGTTTTTAAAATGATATTTTTTTTAATTTACAAAAATTTAAAACCTTGATAAATAATATTTTAGAAAGTCTCCTGCTCTATTTTCTCTTTAAAATCTTCTATGGTTTCGGCAATGTTTTTAAAATATTTACCACCCGCTGCATTGATGTGTCCTCCGCCGTTGAAATATTTTCTGGCAAATTGGTTTACATCTGCAGTGTCTTTGCTTCGGAAAGAAATTTTGATGAAATCTTCATACAAATCTTCCATAAAAAAACCTGAAACCTTTACACCTGCAAGGCTTAGTCCATAATTTACAAAACCTTCGGTGTCGCCTTTTTCAAAACCAAATTCTTGCAATTCGTGGCGTTTTAGATAAAGGATTGCAACTTCGCCGTTTTTCACAACTTCCATTCTTCCCAAAACCAAAGATAAAAGATGTAAACGAGAAATGGTATTGGTATCCCAAGTATTGCTGGTAATTGTTGCAGGATCTGCACCGTGCTCTATCAGATTAGCGACAATCCTATGCGTAGTCGCCGATGTGGAACGAAAACGGAACCCACCTGTGTCGGTCATAATCCCTGTATATAAACATTGTGCAATATCCAAATTCACCAAAGATTCTCCGCCCATTGCTTCTATAAAATGATAAACCATTTGGCAAGTCGCAGGAATATTGGTGTCGGAATATACATAATCGAATGCATCGGGTTGCTGATGATGGTCTATGAGAATTTTCACACCTTTTGCTTCATCAATCCGAGAGCCTACCAAATTCCCTGCTCTATGCGAAGCATTGAAATCGAGAATGAAAATAATATCCGCTTCGGAAATCAGTTCGGCTGCTTTTTTTCTTTTGTAATCCGCAATGGTAATTTTTTTGGCTTCGGGCATCCATTTTAGGAACTTGGGAAAATCGTTGGGAACAATAACCTCTGGTTGCAAACCTCTTGCCTTCAAAAAATGTTTCAACCCCAGCGAAGAACCAATCGCATCGCCATCGGGATTATAATGGGTAATGATAACGATTTTTTTTTCAGGGCTCAATAATTGGGTAATATCGGATAGTTCGGCTGATGTAAACATTTCTTAAAAGTAAATAAAAATTAATAACTGCAAAGATACCAAAGCAAAATTTAATAAAAAACAAAAATAAATTTGCAGTCTTAAAAAAAAGTTCTATCTTTGCACTCTGAAAAACAAGAATATAGTTTACTACTAAAAGATATTAGCAATGAGCAAAAGAACATTCCAACCATCGGAAAGAAAAAGAAGAAACAAACACGGTTTCAGAGAAAGAATGTCCACACCAAACGGTAGAAGAGTTTTGGCGGCAAGAAGAGCAAAAGGCAGAAAGAGCCTAACTGTTAGTGCATCTCGTGCTAAAAGATAATTTCTAAGATTTTTATCTTTTAATAAAATATTTGTGCTTGAAAAATTTCTTTTTCAAGCACTTTTTATTGTTAATTAAATATAGAAAATATCAGAAAAATAAAATAATTTCATAAAACTTTTGTTGTTCTTTTCCTTGATGAAAAGAACCAAAAATCAAGACTTGGCAACTCGGCTAAAAAAGTAAATTAAATTCTAAAATTTCTAAAACTTGCCTCCAACGCCCTTCCAGCAACGGCTTCAAACAAAAGAAATTTCTTAACGAATTTTATTCACTTTTTCTTAACGCCTGCGTTGCCTAAGTCAAAAAACAGATGCTAAATCTTTATTTTACAATATTTATATATTGATACTTTTTATTGTTAATTAATTCCTAAAAATTTGGCTACAAAGAAAGTTTTTACTTAATTTTGGTGGAGTTATTATTTTTCAATCTAAAATCTTAATCATTTAGAACATTATGCCACACAGAAACGATACGGGAGACAATATCATCAGCTTGAATAATGCCAAAATTTCTCAGAAGAATTTTATGGTTCTTAATAATGTGGACCTTCATATAAAGAAAGGGAAATTCTGTTACCTCATCGGGAAAACAGGTTCGGGAAAGAGTTCTTTGCTGAAAACCCTCTATGGGCATATCCCATTGGCTGGCGGACAAGGCAATGTTGCAGGTTTCGATTTAGCAAAACTTCGGGATTCCAACATTCCCGATCTTAGGAGAAAGTTGGGAATCGTATTCCAAGATTTCCAATTGTTGCCCGACAGAACGATTGAAAAAAATCTAAAATTCGTATTGGAAGCTACGGGCTGGAAAAACCAAACTGAAATAGACGACAGGATAAATGAAGTGCTGGGAAGCGTAGGAATGAAAAGCAAAAAACACAAAATGCCACACGAACTTTCGGGGGGCGAACAACAGCGTGTGGCGATTGCACGGGCTTTGCTAAATCACCCTGAACTGATTTTGGCGGATGAACCAACAGGAAATCTGGACCCTGAAACGAGTAACGAAATTATGACTCTGCTGAAAAGAGTGGCAATGGAAGGTAATTCTGCCGTAGTAATGGCGACCCACGATTATCATATGATACAAAATTTCCCGGGAGAAGCTATAAAATGTGAGGATGGTGTAGTTTCCGTTTTGGATACTGCGGAACTTTTTGAGTAAATTATTTGGAGCACTTTTTCATTCAAAAATTATCATTATATTTATTGCTTAATTAAATATTATGATAAGGTTTTGTGTTTTAGTTTTTGTATTATTATCTTTTCCTGCTATTTACGCACAAATTATCCGAGGAACTGTTTTAAATGAAAATGAAATAGGATTGAAGGAGGTTTCGGTTTATGTAGATGCTTCTGCAATCGGGACTTCAACTGATGCGAGTGGCCGTTTTTCCTTGAATTTATCAAACCTAAAAACAGGAAATTTGGTCATAAAGAAAAATGGATATAAGACGATTATTTATCCTTTTTCTTCGGATAAACTAAAACCTTTAAAAATTATTCTGACCAAAGAAACAGCAATAGAGGAAGTAAAACTTTTACATTTTTCCGATAAAAATTACAACCGCTATATCAATAGATTTCTAAATGAGTTTCTTGGTTTCGAGAGAGAGAATGTAACGATTAAAAATCCAAAAGACATTACATTT
>JAUNTR010000379.1 GCA_030538575.1 Cruoricaptor ignavus
AACCTTAACCTTAACCTCAACCTTATTGCCTCTCCCTCAACTTTTTCTTATCTTTGCTAAAAGCAAAAAATATGAGTGTACACATTAGTGCCAAAAAAGGCGAAATTGCTAAAATTGTTTTGCAACCCGGCGATCCACTAAGAGCAAAATATATTGCTGAAAATTTTCTGAATGAAGTAAAATTGGTAAGCCAAACCCGAAATATTTTTTATTATACAGGAAAATATAAAGGCAAAGAAATAACTGTTGGTGCGAGCGGAATGGGAATCCCAAGTATCGGAATTTATTCTTATGAACTGTTTACCGAATACGATGTAGATACGATTATAAGAATAGGAACTTGCGGAGCCTACACTCCCGATTTGCAACTTTTCGATTTGTTGAATGTAGAAAATGCGGCAAGCGAAAGTACCTATGCAAAATTTGCTTGGGAAATAGAAGAAGAAATAATTTCGCACCAAGGCAATATCTTCGATAAAATAAATAAAATGGCTGAGGTTTTAGGTAAAAAAGCATTGCCAACCAATATCCATACAAGTGATATTTTTTATAGAAAAAGCCAAGAAATTCCCAAAATTGCAACCCAATATAATTGTTCCGCTGTGGAAATGGAAGCCTTTGCACTTTTCGCCAATGCTAAATATTTAGGGAAAAATGCGGCTACAATTCTCACGGTTTCAGATGTCATTCCAACGGGAGAAAAAATCTCTGCTGATGAAAGAGAGCGTGCTTTGAAAAATATGGTAGAACTCGCTTTGGAAGCAGCGATTAGTTAGAGAAAAACAGAGTTTTATTGGTCATTCAACAAATGTCCGAAATAGCTCTTTTTTACTTTTAGATAATCTCGGCTTTCATCCGTAGCATCTATTTGTAGGGGAATTCTGGAATTTAATTTGATTTCGCTTTCCTCTACATATTTTATTTTATCGGGATTGTTGGTCAGTAGATTTACTTCTTTTATTCCGAGGAATTTTAAGATTTCTATTGCTACCGAAAAATCTCTGTCATCGGCTGGCAATCCTAATTGCAGGTTGGCTTCTACGGTATCCAATCCATTTTCTTGCAAGGCGTAGGCTTTTAGTTTATTGATGATGCCGATATTTCTACCTTCTTGTCTTAGATAAATAATAATCCCACCATTTTTTTGGATATAATTCATTGCGTAATCCAACTGTTGCCCGCACTCGCATTTTTTGGAATGAAAAACTTCGCCCGTAATACATTCGGAATGGAAGCGTACATTCACAGGTTTTGTGGTATCGGTATTTTCAGCAACGATTGCAAAATGGGGCATCCAATCGTTTTCTGTGTCTGCAAATGCAACCATTTTGAAAGTTCCAAACTCTGTGGGAACATTAGCTTCCGCTTGTTTTTTTACCATTAGGATTTTTTATAAAAGAGAAAAAAGGAGTACTGTTTTTTATTTTAAAGAATCTTGTTTCAAGGCTTCCAATTGTCCCACATTGCTTTTAATTCTTACCAAATAACGGTTGATTACCTCGTCATCTTCTGTACTAAGATATTTTCTAAGTTTTTGGATTTTTTTGTAAGATTTTTCCAAATTATAGAGAGCCTTTTCTTGCCCTACTAAATTATGAGCTTGCATAGCGTACACATATTCTTTTACATAGAATTTTAGGTTGGTCACTTCGCTATTTAGGGCAGTGTTTCCAAATTTTGGGAAAGAAGAAACGTGTGCTGTTAATTCAGAAGCATAGAATACTTGTCCTGTTTTTTCCGATAGATTGTTTACAGATATTTTTGCCTTTCCAGAATTTACATTGGAAAAAGCCAAACCATCATACATCGGAGAAAGTGTAACCTTCTCCGTAGAACAAGATACTGATATAATTAGTACAAATAAAAAATTTAAAACCTTCATTACTTTGCTTCCTTAGTATATAGGATCGGGTTAAGACTTTCATCATTATACATTTTCATCTGCTTATAAACTTTCATCTTAACATTACCGTTCTCTATATTTTCCAAAAGCTGATTAATAGCTTGGCATAAATCTTTTTTTTGCTCGTTTAAGACATTTAATTTTTCTTGGCATTTGTTGCG
>JAUNTR010000031.1 GCA_030538575.1 Cruoricaptor ignavus
TAATGTTGGCATTTTCCCTTTGGGTAAAAGATATTTTTATCACAAGAAGACCAGGCGTTTTTGATCTTTGAAAAATGAAATTAAGAGATTAAGGAATTTAAATATTATGAGATTACTTAATCCTAAATTTTTAGAAAAATCTCAATTTGTTTTAAATTATTATAAAATACTTTAATCCTAATTTTTAGAAAAAAATAATACAATCAATCACTAATTTCTTAATTTCCTAATAATCTTAATTCCTTAATTAAAAGTATGCTTTGGCTTGAAGAATTGCAAAATCGCAAAAAAATTTCCAGAATTTATAATATTTATGCACAAACTTTTCCCGAAGAGGAAAGGCGAAGCAAAGAACAGTTTTTAGCACTTGCGAAAAAAGCAGATGCGTATATTTTCAGTATAAATGATGAGGATTTACGAGCTGGCTATTGCGTGATTTGGGAACTTAATAATGCTCATTTCTTGGAACATTTCGAGGTTTTTGAGGAGTTTAGAAACCGAAATCTCGGGTCGCAAATTTTGGAAATTTTTAATGAAAAATATCCGAAACTCATCTTGGAATCCGAACCTGCAAACCTCAGCGAAATTGCCACACGACGCATCTCGTTTTACGAAAGAAATGGTTTTAGCATAATCGATGAAAACTATACGCAACCCAGTTATGGAGAAGGAAAACCGAGCATTAATCTTTGGCTGATGGCAAACTACACACCTGAAAATAAAACCGCACTGATAAAGGATTTGTACGCCGTAGTTTACGACCAAAATTAATCGACCTCGTATTCCAATTTTATCGTAATGCTGGCTTCTTTTTCTTTGGAAGAAGTGTTAAATGTTCCACCGTAAGAAAAATCTTCATCGGAATTTGGGGCTGTAATTTGGATGATTCCCATTGTTCCTTTTTTCAGATTTCCTAACTTTGAGCCTGCATTTTCTGCGATTTTTTCGGCTCGTTGTTTAGCATCTTTCGTTGCATCGGCAATCATTTCTTGTTTTACATCTGCCAATTTGGTATAAAAATATTTTGGTGAAGAAGATGTAAATTCTATTCCTTGATTGATGATTTCCGTAATATTTCTGGATAAATTTTCTATTTTCGCAACATCTTTACTTTCCAATGAAACACTTTGCGAAAGCTGATACCCCGAAAAAACCTCTGAACTTCGCCCATTATCATCGGTTCTGTAATTATACAATTTCCGAATATCTACGGCAGAAAACACGATTTGTTCTTTGGCAATTCCCTTAGAAATCAGATAATTTTCAATCACTTTTCTATCTTCGGATAAGCCATCGTAGGCGGTTTTCAGTTCATAATTGTTTTTAGAAAAATTGCCTTTCCAAGTAATTAAATCCGAAGTGAATTTCTTAGTTCCCAAACCCGTAACAGAAATGGTATTTTGCGATTGATTTCGGTTTTTGATAGCACTTCCCAAAAGACCAAACCCAATAATAAAACCAAGAGCCGCTATGGAAATAATAATGATATTTTTATTCATTTTGAATATTTTAGGTAACAATCATCAAATATCATTCCATAAATTTTAAGATTTCTTTAACATTTTTAAACAAAAAAATAAGGAACAATTTGTTAATTATTCCTTATTAATTATGATTTAATTTTTCTTCTGTTCATAAGTAAACAAAATTTTGCCTTCGCCGTTTATGGTTTGGGATTTCAGCATTTTATCCGTTACCGAAAATATCATAAAACCACCATCGGAAACCGCAAATTTCGTTCCTTCCCTTTCTCCCGATGGGCGAATAGCACTTCCCGCTCCGGAAAGATATTGTGTGGTAAAAATCCCTTTGGGTTGTATAATTTGCAAATCGTGTTCGTGTCCGCAGAAATAGGCATCTACTTTATATTTTTGGAAAATAGGCTCGAAGACTTTTTTTATGTCTTCGGTTTCCTCCGCCGTTTTTCTCACTCCACCGCTGTACAACGGATGATGGCCAACCACAAAAACCCATTTCACGTTTTCGGATTTGTTTTTCAACTGATTTTCCAACCACGCAAGTTGTGCCGCAGTATCTTGTTTTTTCACATTTTCACTTATCATTCCTTTGTAATTGCTGTATTTGGAAACAAACGGATTGGTATCAATAATTAAAAATAAAATCTCGCTTTTGCCGTCTTTCATTTTATAAGTTTGAGAGAAATAAGTAGAAGGCATTACCCATCTTCTACTGATTTTGGAATACTCTATCTGAGCCTCGTAATTCCCGTAATAATCGTGGTTTCCGAGAGCAACCAACCAAGGTTTGTTCAAATCATATTGCGGATAAATATCCTCAAAAGAATATTTCCATTGTGGGTCTTGCGTACTCATCACACCATCGGGATAAAAATTATCTCCTACAGAAACCACAATATCTGCACCCAAAGTTTTAGACGCAATTGCCATTTGGTTGGAAACGGGTTTTTGGTGAAACTCCCCATTTCTACCCCAATCTCCGATAAGAATAAAACTAAATGCACCCTTCAGTTTTTGCTCTTTAAGTAAAGGATTTTCAGGCGTTTCGTAAAACGTTTGAGCATTTGAAAATACAGTTGCAAACCCAAATAAAAACAGTAAAAAAGTCTTGAATTTATTAATCATTTTTAATTTTTCCTGTAAAGGTAAGAAATCCTAAAACCGAAAGGCAGAATTTAATATTAATTTTATTTTAAATTTTAATTGAATCCATCGACACTTTATTTTGAGTTTCCAAAAAACCTCTCAAAGCCTTATCCAAATAGAAATTGATTTTTGCGAGATTAAAATTGCTTCTGTAATTTTTAGCCAAATGATATTGGTTATCGGCATACGCTAAAAATCGGTCGAAATCGTATTCACTCAATCCATATTTTCTGTATTTCTCCAAATTGACGGAGCTTTTCACTCTTTTATAAAACGCTTGTCGTTCAGCATAATTGGGTTCGGTTTTAGGATTGGCGGTTCTTTTTGCGACACCAATCAACGCTTTTGCCAAACCTCCCAAATTAACTGTTCCCGCAGAAAAATCCGAATTCTGAGGCAAAGTAGATGGCAATCTGTTGCTTGGATAAGCCTGTTTTGGGGCAATTTTCATTTCATAGGAAAGCTTTTGGTTGAGCGAAGCGACACGCTGCGAAACATCCAAAGAACGAGAATCTTTATCCAACTTTCCACTTGGTTTAAAAGTGATTTTCACTTCCTCTATTTTCTGCTCGACCAACCGAAGTTTGACCACCAAAGATTGAGAAAAATAGTCTTTTTTAATATCAATCGAAACTCTTTCAAAATTGGCTTTCACGAAACGCAATTCATCGCCTTCGGAAGCTTTTATAATAAAAAATCCTTCGCTGGAAGTTTTAGTTTTTTCATCAGTTTTCATATTCAGAATCAAAACATTTTGCAGTCCCGAACCTGTTTCCGCAACCACTCGCCCCGAAACCGTTTGCTGTGCGAAAACCAAATAAAACACCGGACAACACAACGTTACAAAAATCCAAAAAACTCTCATTGCTTCAATCTTTTTATAAAAATGGGAAACACTTCTTCCATTTGTGCCAAAGCCCCCGAAATATTTCGAGCTTGGATGTAAGTTCGCACTTTGGGATTTTGCGTAAACGAAAACTCAATAAATTCATTAATCCTGTTTTCAGGAATACCTTGCGACGTGTAATAATCAGCATCTGTACGAGCGAGAAGCCATTGTACATCGGATTGCATATCCTGAAATTTATAAAGTTTTTTCTTTCTTTTCGCATCTCCGCTTACCACATCATAAATGGCTTGTATATTCAGTTTTCCTTTTAAAATCGGTAACAAAATATCTTTCTTCACTTCCGCTACTTCCTCTCTGGGTTTTTCCGGAGCAGTAGGCAAACCGATTTCTTTTTGCAATTCTTCGGTTTTATTTCTTTTTGCGAGCAAAAGAGCGTCTTTGTTCAAGTCTCCCGTTAATCTCACAGGATTTACTTTTACTTCTTCAATTTCGTGTAAAGCAGGAACAAGGTTGGCAAATACACGGCTGTTTGCAATGCTTATTTTCACTGCACTTCTTTCGTAGCCCGATTTCACAAAACGGAGTTCATTTCCAACAGAAGCCACAATGGTAAAATTGCCTTGGGCATTGGTTTGAGTTTTGGCTCCGCTATCGATATTAATGACTAAAACGGCGGACAACGGTACACCATCTGCCACAACAATCCCTGAAATCTCCTGTGCTGAAAGATGCAAACTGAAAAATAGAATAATGAGTAAAGCGTGTTTCAAGTCCTTAATTTTTTTGTGTAAATATAATTTGGTTTGAGGTAAAGTTTGAGCGTTTACCGATTTTGGAAAATGAATTTTAACGGAGATTATTATGTTTTAATACTTTTTATGAAATAAAAAATCCGAGAAATGTTAAAATTATGCTATAAAATATTTTTTGTATCTTTGCAATCTTATCCAAAAATGGGGCTGACCGGTTTCGACAGCAAGACCAATGGGTAGGTAAGCATGCAGAGAACCGTAGTGCGATCTCTATAATCCCTTGCTACAAATTTTTAACTGGCAACGAAGAGTATGCTCTTGCTGCTTAATCCGAAGATTAGTAAGATTAGCGTTTTTCCCGAAGTATAGTAAGGAAACAAGATGTCTCGCGAAAGTTACGTTCCACAACGTTCGAGTACGAGGCATAGGAAAAGTGGAAATAAGCCCAAAAAGACTTCGGTTTTGGGACGAAAATTTTTAGAAGATAAGTCGTAGGTTGGGCGTTTACTCTCTGCCAACGAACGAAAATTAAGAGTAAAATAAGCATGTAGAAAGCTTGCGTATTGCTTGTTTGGACGAGAGTTCGAATCTCTCCAGCTCCACAAGATTAAAAAAAAATCAGAAATGCTCGTTTCTGATTTTTTTTATTTATTCCAAAATACCCTATAAATTAAATAGACTTTTGTATATTTGCAACCGAAAATTATGGAAAAACAATTTTTAGAAGAACTGCACAACGGCTATTGCAACAGGAAGTACGACCTCGATAAAAAGAAAATAGAAGATTTTATCGATGGATTTTTCCGTTTTATATTCTTCCTCGAAAACCAAAGATGCGAGAGCAAAGCTGAAATAGAAAACCGAGTGAAGCAATATAAAAACGAATTTCAGGAAATCCTGAATTCCGTTCTTGGAGACCGCTCGCAAAACCTCATCGAAAATAATTATTTCTTTGAGCGATTTCCAGAAATCTATCGCTTACTAAAATTAGACCTAAAAGCAATACTGAATAACGACCCCGCAGCGAAAAGCGAGGAAGAAATTACCTATGCTTATCCTGGGTTTTACGCCATAGCGATTTACAGATTTGCTCACGAATTGCACCAACAAAATATCCCGCTAATCCCAAGAATTTGGACCGAACTGGCACATAGCAAAACGGGAATAGATATACACCCTGGTGCTGAAATCGGCAAGCATTTTTTCATAGACCACGGCACGGGAATTGTTATTGGAGAGACAACTAATATTGGTGATTTCGTGAAAATTTACCAAGGTGTAACACTCGGTGCGTTATCGGTTTCCAAAGATATTGCAGATACAAAACGCCACCCTACAATAGAAAATAATGTAGTTATCTATGCCAATGCAACGATTTTGGGCGGAGAAACAGTTATCGGAGAAAATAGCCTAATCGGTGGAAATGTTTGGATTACGGAAAGCGTTGCATCAAATTCGGTAGTATTTCATAAAGGACAAGTAACCATAAAAAACAAAAATCCGGAAAAAGAACCGATTAATTATTTTATTTAAAAAAGATTAAGAGATTAAAAAAATTAGGAAATTAAGATGTTCCTTAATTATAATTAAAAAAAATATCAATTTAATATGAAAGCACAAAATGTATTAGAAACCATTGGGAAAACCCCAATCGTGAAGATTAACAAACTATTTGGCAACGATGCCGAAGTTTGGATAAAACTGGAAAAACAAAATCCCGGCGGAAGCATAAAGGATAGGATTGCCCTTGCAATGATAGAAAAAGCCGAACAAGATGGCAAAATAAATAAAGATACTATTATTATAGAACCCACATCGGGAAACACTGGTGTAGGTTTAGCAATGGTTTGTGCGGTAAAAGGTTACCGACTTGTCCTCGTAATGCCCGAAAGTATGAGCGTGGAAAGACGCAAACTAATGTCATCTTACGGAGCAGAATTTGTGCTAACACCAAGAGAATTGGGAACTTCGGGTGCGGTAAAAAAAGCATTGGAACTCGCTGAAAAAATAGAAAATTCTTGGGTTCCTCAGCAGTTTGAAAACTCCGCCAATCCTGAAATCCATAGAAATACAACGGCTGCGGAAATCATTGCTGATTTCCCCGAAGGATTCGATTATTTAATTACAGGTGTGGGAACAGGTGGACACATTACAGGCGTTTCGGAAATCCTGAAACAATCTTTCCCTAATCTAAAATCTTTTGCCGTGGAGCCGTTGGATTCTGCCGTAATTAGTGGTGGAAATCCAGGTCCGCACCCATTACAAGGCATCGGAGCGGGATTTGTACCGCAAGTGCTAAATACAGAAATCTTGGATGGAACGATACAAGTAACCAAAGATGAAGCCTACGAATTTACGAGAAGACTTGCCAAAGAAGAAGGAATTTTGGCAGGAATTTCCACAGGAGCATCTTTGGCTGCAATCGCAAAAAAATTATCCGATTTACCAAAAGGCACGAAAATACTGACCTTCAACTACGATACAGGCGAACGCTATTGGTCGGTTGCAGATTTGTTTGAAGAAAATTTATCGGAATTTAATTAAAGGATAACTTCAATCTTAATTAAAAACAAAACCTTTCGGAACAGAAACTCCGAAAGGTTTTTTAATAAAAAATTACAATGAAAAAACTATTTTCTAATCATCAATTTCGAGGAGAAATTAATACCTTCTCCTTCTATTTTCACGATATACAAACCATTAATTAACTGCGAAATCTGCACTTCGTTTTCTATGGCATTCACTTGTTTTTGAAGAACTACTTTCCCCGAAACATCTAAAAGCGTTACATTTACTTTACCTCTTACATCAGTAGGAATATCTACCTTGAAATAAGATTGTGCAGGATTAGGATAAATTTTCAGTTCTTGTTTTTTTATTTCCATAGAAGACAAGTTACAATCTTCTGGAGTACTGAAATCTTCCACTTGGTCGTTTATATTGGTTTTGCTGCCCGCATTGGCATTAACCCCCACTCCTCTTTTAGCAAAAGTTTCCCAAATCATACAGCGGTTTTCACCATTACTTGCAATTTGGTCGGCTTGCAAAATAGCATCTCTACCATCTATAAATGTAGGATTACAGGTTTGCAATTTCATACCATCTATTACTAATTGAAAAACTCTGGAACTGCCACTATTTCTATCTCTAAGGACATTGTTGGAGTAGCCATATTTTTCCACAAATTTCCAATGCAAATCCCAAAGAATGGTTGCCCAAACAAATCCGATAGAATGCACATGCGGAATCATTGTAGTACCATCCAGATATTCCATACCATTGGTTTTGCCATAAGTATAATCATTAATACTAAAATCGGGAGAATATTTTGCAGGTCTTATTCCCAAACCATTAAAGTCTTGCCCAGATACATACGTCCCTATTCCTCTTGCAACATTAGGATTATCGCCTGGTCTATTAGTTAGCATTAAAGCAGCGAAATCCGACCAACCTTCTCCCATTTGTTCTTTACTAAACGTTCTCGACAAACAGCCCGAACCAGTTCCTGTAAGTCTATTAGACAATCCGTGAGCGTATTCGTGGATGATGATACCATTATCTAAACTGGCATCGTAAGGAATATTATCCTCGATATCGAACTTCATTGTAACATTGGCAATTGTTCCGTTTTCTACCAAGTTGCGAAGATACATTCCATCATTATGTTTAATTAAAATTGAAGGAATATTCACGGTTTCGGCAGGCGTTCCACCCATCGAACCAAATGCAGTTGCTTCGTTTTGATTATAAACAATAACACCTAATGCACCTGCTTTTTGGGCATTAATAACTTTTACGGTAAAGTTGCAACTTCCTCTTTCTATCAATGCAATTTTCCCATCGAAAGCAAGTTCTGGAAACTCGCCACAACCATCTATCGGCTGTGCAATACCAACATCTGCCGTAATTCCCGTAGCATCCAATGTTGGTCCAAAGCTGGCATTTTTAGTTTCAGGCTTTATCTCTACTGCTTCTGCCGGAGCATTGTAAAACAAACGATAAACCACACTCGGATCCCAAACAAACATCTGCATTCTGGCTAAACTACCATCTGCAGGCGAACTGAAATTAGCATTGTTTCTTCCCGAACCATCTTGTGCTTCAGCTATTACTAAATCCTTTTCGGCTCCTCCTTTTTCAAAATTATACCATTGGAAATTTCTTGCTGTTTCTGTAAATCCAAACTGATAGAGAATATCATGAATCATATTATTAGCATAGAATAAATTGGTAACTGCAGCATCTATATAAGTTTCAGGTTCTTGGGAAAAATCTATAGGAAAATCGAAAACCCTGTTTCCTCCGCCTTCTGTAGGTGCTCCAATCGTAAGGTTATTACCATCTAAATCTTCTATCGCATATACATTATTACTTCTTGTATAAGTTACGTGAGCTTCCCCAGCATCTGTTTTTACATAATGCCAACCTTCGGGCGAGGCTTCTTCTATCCAAGGATTGATGACCATTTGCCTTGCACCAGAATTTGGATTTTCGTAAGGGAAAGGATACACATTGTAAGTTGCATCTACAGGAGCTACAAACAAACTACTTGTATTGCTGTATTGCATTTGCGGTTGAGGAAAAATTTGCTTGCCCGAAAATCCAAAAGCATCATTATGGAAAGCACAACTCAACGTTTGATTTTCTTTAAATAAAATCTCTCCGTTTGAACTTCTGAGAATAACTTGCCACAAATTACCTGAATGATGGTCTTCAAACTGATATTCATCTGCGAGAACTAAAATACCATCGACCTCGAAATAGACTTTCTTGTGAATTACCGCAACTTCATTAGCTTGATGATTTTCCAACGTAAATCGCTCTACAAACTTATACGCTGTAATCCCAAAATCCGCAGCAATACTTGCAAAATTACCGTTTCCTGTTTTCGCAACATTGCTATGCTCTTGCTTAGCTTTTGTAAATCCATCGGAATAGCTATGTACTTTATTCTCCCGAATAACCGCTGTGGAAACAGAATTGTAAACAAGAACTCCGCCAACGGTTTGTTGTATTTTCACAACATTTGCTTTCAAACTTTTGGAGTTGTCTTCGTTGGTTACGGCAAATTCTGGAATGGTTTGCGTTTTACTGTTTTGTTTCAGAAAAGATTGTATAATCTCTTTGGTGTTTTGCTGGGCAAACAATGGTGTGGAGAGAAAGAATGCAACCCCCACAATACTGAGTCTTGATAATTTCATAGTTTTTAATTATTTTTTTAGAGTTATTAACTTCTGCTAATATACAAATAAAATTAATATCACATTAACATCAAATCAATTAAAATATAAAAATTAAAACAATCGCTTCATTCTTTACCTTAAATACATTACTTTTGCATACTATGAAAAGATGGTACCTCTACCCTTTTTCCTTAATATATGGTTTGGTTACAGACATCCGTAACCTACTGTATAACTGGGGAATACAAAAATCTACGAAATTCAAAACGCCAATTATAAACGTTGGCAACCTTTCCGTGGGCGGAAGTGGAAAATCGCCAATGGTAATGTATCTTGCCGAACTTTTATCTAAAAACCTGAGAACAGGTGTACTTTCTCGCGGATACGGAAGAGTGAGCAAAGGCTACGGAATTACAAACTACGAAAGCAACTACAAAACCGTAGGAGATGAAGCAATGCAACTGTTCGAGCGTTTCAAAAACCGTTTCGTAATCGGGGTTTCCGAAGAACGAGTTCCAGGTGCTAAAAAAATTATTTCGGATATGGATTTGGATGTTCTTATTTTAGATGATGCTTTCCAACATCGTGCGATAAAAGCAGGATTCAATATCTTGATGACGGATTACAACGACCCTTATTTCAAAGATTTTATTTTGCCTGCGGGAAACCTGCGAGAATCCAGAACCAATGCGAAAAGAGCGGATATTATTATGGTTTCCAAATGTCCTGATAATTTAACCGAAGAACAAAAACAGTTTTTTATTTCCAGAATAAAACCGAAAGATTATCAAAAGGTATTTTTCTCATCCATTAGTTATGATGAACACGTTTATTCCTTTAATAAAAAATTACCCGACAACAATTTGGCGTATTACGACATTTTGCTTGTTACAGGAATTGCTAACCCAAAACCTCTAACGGAGCATCTTGCCAAGTTTTCTAAAAAAGTAAAACATCTGAAGTTTCGAGACCATTATAATTTCACGGAATCGGATATCAAAAATATCTTGACTGAGTACAAAAAACTTGGAGAATACAAAATGATATTAACCACCGAAAAAGATTATGTACGACTGAAAACCTTCGACCAACTGAAAGAATTGGTATTCTATTGGCCGATTAATGTAAATATTGATAATAAAGAAAAATTCAACAAAATTATACTGGATTATGCTCAACAAAATTAAAGAAACCGCTGATTTCATCAAAAATATTATAAAAGATACACCCGATTTTGCGATTGTTCTTGGCTCGGGATTAGGTGCATTGAAAAACGAAGTAAATGCCATACACACTTTGGAATACCACGATATTCCCAATTTCCCACAAACAACTGTTGTAGGACATGGCGGAAAACTAATCTACGGAACGCTGGAAGGCAAAAAAGTACTGATGATGAGTGGCAGATTTCATTACTACGAAGGACACGATATTGGTACGGTGGTTTTTCCATTTCGGGTTTTTCATCTTTTAGGAATTAAAAATCTGATTGTTTCTAATGCTTCGGGAGGTGTAAATCCGAACTTCAACGTTGCTGATATTATGCTTATTAATGACCATATTAATATGATGCCAGAACACCCGTTGCGTGGAAAAAACATAGATGAACTGGGACCAAGATTTGTAGATATGAGCGAACCTTACAACAGAAAAATGTTGGAAATCGCAGAAAATGTAGCGAAAGAAAACGAGATAAAAATACACAAAGGCGTGTATTTGGCTCTGCAAGGACCAACGTTTGAAACGCCAGCAGAATACGGAATGGTAAGAGCAATGGGCGGAGATGCTGTGGGAATGAGTACTGTGCCAGAAGTTATCGTGGCAAAACACCAAGGTATGGATTGTTTCGGGATTTCCATAATTACCGATGTAGGCGGTCCTGAAATTGCATTTTCCGTTTCGCACGAAGAGGTTTTGCAAGCCGCTGATAAAGCGATGCCAAATGTTATAAAAATAGTAAAAGGATTGGTAAAAAATTATTAATCCTAAAAAAATACTTAAACAAAAAAAAGAGAGATTGCTTATTATTCAATCTCTCTTTTTTATATCATTTTAATGATTAATTAAGCCTCAGCTGAGGGATTAAAAACCCTTTGTGCCAACTCTTGGTCGAACAAATAAAGTGCAGACGGATTGTCTTTGGTCATCTTTATTTTCGATACTAAAAGCGATGCCGAAGACTCCTCTTCCACTTGCTCGTTGATAAACCATTGTAAGAAAGAGATTGTTGCAAAATCGTTCTCATCGGTTGCTGCTTTCATAATATTGCAAATACTTTTGGTAACCAATTGCTCGTGTTCCAAAGCCTTCTCGAAAATTTCTTGTGCATTACTAAATTCGTGTGGTGGTTTTGCTACTTCTCCTATCACGATTTCTCCGCCAACATCCGATAAATAATCGAACATTTTATCGGCGTGCATCAGTTCTTCTTTACTTTGTACACGGAAATAATTGGCAATTCCTTCCAAATCTCTCCCGCTAAACCAAGCTGACATAGAAAGATATAATTGCGATGCATATTGCTCGGCTGTAATTTGCTCATTAATTAATTCTGTGATTTTTTTACTTACCATTGTGATTATATTTTTATCCCACAAAGATAGCATTTTTTCTACTAAAAAAGAGCAAACTTTTGTTCACTCTTTTTTTATTTAATGGAAATATCGGTTATCTTTGTCCGCCTCTGCTCCCGTTATTATTACTATTTCTACTTTGGGAATTAGAATTTCTTGCCACTCCAGAATTATTTTGAGTTTGAGTTCTTTGTGTATTCATACTTCGGTTTTGTTGGTTGGTTCTCATTCCGTTGTTAGATTGCACTCGTGTAGATTGGCTTCTTTGGGTTTGTACATTATTATTTGCATTACGGTTTTGCGAACTCCCCGAATTGTTGTAATTCCCTGTTCTTTGTGTAGAAGAATTTTGTACACTTCTGTTATTCACATTGTTATTAGTTCGGAAACCAGAATTATTTCCTGTATTTCTTGCCGTATTATTATTTGCCAAATTCCCTGTGCGGAATGTAGAATTTCTATTATTGTTATTGCTATTTCCTGTGCGGAATCCTGCATTGTTGGTTGTTCTCGGTTGGTTCCAACCATATCTATTCCCCACGCTTTGGTGATACACATTTCTATTCACTTTATAGATATTAATGTTCACATTTCTGTATCTCGGTAATACATAATAGTTGTTGTATCTCGGTCTGTAATAATCTCTCCAATGGTTACCATAATAGGTTACAGGTGCAACTCCGTTGTAGTAAGTTCTGTAAAATACACTGAACAATGCATTACCCAAAATTCTTTCCAAAGCGTAAAATCTGTCGTAATACCAACGATTTGGGTTCATACGATAATAGCTGTTCCAAATATTGAAAGAAGTAAATTGATTATTCAAATCCAAAATCATTTCCATTTGCCAAGCCGTCAAACGATTGTTTCGGAAAAAGCGATTCCAGTTTACCATATCTATACTGTTTCTGTAATCGTTGTAGAAACTTTGGTAATAATCATCTCTGTAATAATCATTGGGATATTCGTAGTAATAATCATCTGGGAAAGAATAATTATCATCACCATACCATCCATTGTTGTTATAGCCTCCGTTGTTCGGATAATATTGTGCCGAACCTAATGTAAAAATTCCTAAGGCGAATAATGCTATTATTTTTTTCATCTTTTTTAAATTTTAAATTAATGTTTTTCTACTTTCTATTTTTTTGATTAAGAAAAAGAAAAGAAGTTAAATCCTCAGACTTAACTTTTTTAATGCATTATTTTATAGTAATTATTTCTTTGCAAAAAGTATGAAAATAAAGCATTTCATTTATTCTTCGTTCTTTTCCTTGATGAAAAGAACCAAAAATCAAGACTTGGAAACTCGGCTAAAAAAATAAAGAATTTTCTAAAATCCCCTGAACTCGCTCCAACACTTTTCCTTCGCTTGCTCAAACAAAGGAAATTTTTTAACGAAAATTATTCATTTTTTCTTCACGCCTACGTTTCCGAGGTCGAAAAAAAACTGGTCAGAAACCTTTAATCTTTTATTTACAGAGTTTGTGTCGAAGAACCAAAAAAAGAAGTTAAATCCGCAGACTTAACTTCTTTTTTTTATTTAATTAAGATTAAAAACCAGACTTTTATTTTCTTCCGGAATCCTCAATCCATTGTGCAATTTTATCATTAAAATCTTTTTGAGATTTCAAGTTTTCCAAATCAATATGCATTCTGTATCGCCAATAATGTGGGAAAACCGCAGGATTATTAATTCTTTCGTTATCCACCTTCGGGTTTCTAAGTTCGTAATCGGTTGCCAAAAATTCCTGTATTGGGAAAATCGCCAACATCGCATCGTTGTAAAGATGCTGTTTCATTATGATTTCCGCAAGTTCGGGCAACAGTTCGTTTGGTGCAGTTCCGCTTTGGTTCAACTGTTGATTAAAGTATTTTTGGGTTAATAATCTATCTTCCGTCCACCATTGGCGAAGCGTAGAACTATCGTGGGAAGATGCCGTAACTACATTCAAATAAGAAGCATCTTTTGGATTGTACCAAAGGATATTATCAGCTGGCATTCTTTGTACTTTCAGTGCCGTAATCGCCAATCTATCCATAACCAAAGGCACACAATCTGGAACCAAGCCCAAATCTTCACCACAAATCAGCATATCTGTGGAATTAAGGATAACGGGCAGTTTTTCCATTGCACTTTCGTACCACAATCCATCTTGTCTTTTGAAGAAATAATCTACATACAAATCGTAAATATTCTGCTTCTCCCAATCGGAAAGGTATCTGTAAGAATCTGTTTTATTTATATTAAATCTCGGGTGATAAATACATTCGCCGTTGCCTTTATCCTCTTGAAGGAAAAGCACATTGGCACAAAGCGAAATCAGTTTTTCCTCAGCCCAATCTTGCGGATATTCTTGGAAATAGTTTTTCAGTTTACGTTGCGTATCGTATTCTTCTTTAAAGGAATAAGTTCCATTAAAATGATTATTCATAAAATGATTTTGGATACGCTCTTTTTCCTCGCCAAAGAAATCCCAAAGAATTTGGTCGTTGATGTAAGGTTTGCAATATCTATCAAAATTAAAAGGAATATTTCTCGCCCAAAACTCCTCTTCCCGAATAGGAACCGCAGGATAAAAATAACCCAAAATCCCTTGCGTTGCAGAAATCGGCATTCTCCAAATTCGGAAGAAACCGAGAATATGATCAATCCGCATTGCATCGAAATATTGCTCCAATGCTTTGAAACGGTTTTTCCACCATTGGTATCCATCGGCTTTCATCGCTTCCCAATTGTAGGTCGGGAATTCCCAATTCTGTCCCAAATCTGTAAACTGATCAGGTGGAGCACCCGCTTGGAAATCCATACCGAAAAGTTCAGGTTCTGTCCACGCTTCTACGGAATGTCGATAGATGCCAATCGGCAAATCGCCTTTTATAGAAATCCCAAGTTCGTGTGTGTAATCTATCGCATTTTTCAGTTGAAGATGCAATTGATATTGCACCCAAGCGTGGAGCATCACGGTTTTGTAATCCCTGTGTTTCTCGGCAAACATTGGGGCTAATTTTCCTGCGATGTATTTTTTATGCGTTTTCCAATCGTTGAAATTTGGAGTTTTGTATTTGTCCCTTTGTACGCAAAATGCAGCGTAAGGCAACAACCAGTTTTCATTTTCTTTGATGAATTTCTTAAAGTTTTTATCCTTTAAAATCTTATCTTTATGCTCATCAAAAACTGCTTTTACGAACTTCCATTTACCCGAAATCATTTGCTCGTAATCTATTAAATCCAGAGCATTTAGTTCGGCTTTTTTCTTTTTATATTCTTCAACTAATTTTTTAGGTAAAGCGTATTCCAAATTATCTATGGACAAATATTGGGGATGCAATGCGTAAACTGAAATAGCTGCATAAGGATAAGAATCTGTCCAAGAATAATTGGCAGTTGTATCATTAATCGGTAAAATTTGAATGATTCCTAAATTCGCAGATTTCGCCCAATCGGCAAGATTTTTAATATCCGAAAATTCACCAACACCAAATCCTTGTTCACTTCTCAGCGAAAATACAGGAATTGCGACACCTGCACTGTGGTACAATTCATAAGCCTTGAACCTGAAAAAATGGTCGGCTTGTACGTTTAGAATTTGCTTATCGGTATTCGGCAAAGCCCAACGGTCGTTCCCATATTCTATATCGAATACTTCGCCTGTGGCTTCGTTCATCACACCATATTTGTATTTAATAAAAGTATTTTCGGAGATTTCTACCGCAATTTCCCAAACGCCAAAACTGGTTTGTTTCATCGGAACAGTTTTCAGATATTCCCAATTTCCAAGGGCTGCGGAACTGCCGAGCAGAACAATTCGCCAATCGGGATTGTAAATCGGAGCTTCTATACGGAAAAGATGCGTGTGTTTTTTCAGGATAGAAAGTTTCTCGGGTT
>JAUNTR010000380.1 GCA_030538575.1 Cruoricaptor ignavus
GCTTCTATACGGAAAAGATGCGTGTGTTTTTTCAGGATAGAAAGTTTCTCGGGTTTGTAGCCGCTGAGCTTGTTTTTTAGAATTTTATTATTGAGATAATTTTCGGGGAAATTTTTCAGATTCCAAACATCAAAAATTCGGAACTCGTTATAGTTATGCACCAAATTGAGATGATGCGTGGAAAATTCTTCATCCAAAATATTTCCTTCCTCATTGGTTAATTGGTATTTGTATGATATGGATTTGGAGAAAAAATCTACTTCTGTATTCCAGTTGCCATTATTGGTATAATACAACGGATAATATTGTGTTTCCTGCCCTTCTTCCAATATTACCAATTGTAGTTTTTCGCCAACTTTTGTATTGAAATTTATATTAAAAAACAGCTTCATAATTTTAAAGTATTTTAAGGTCGCAATTTAGTAAATTTAATAGAAAGAACTTTTAAAAAGAGATTAATTTTTAGATGATATTTGGCAGTTTAATTATTATATTTCAACACATTACAAACAAAAAACTCCAGCTTGTACCAGAGTTTTAATTTGTATTGAAAAAAGTTTTTTTTATCCGTTAATAAAATAAGTTGTGCCTTCTCTACCGTCTTTTAGCTCAATGCCTTCCGCAAGAAGTTTGTCCCGAATTTGGTCGGAGAGTTCCCAGTTTTTAGATTTCCGAGCTTGGTTTCTCAATTCAATTAAAACTTGCAATGTAGAATCCAGTTTTGTACTATTGCTTTCTTCCACCTTTTGCAAACCGAGAACGGTAAACACAAAATCGTTCACCGAAATTTTTAGTTTTTCCAAATCTTCTTTGGTTATTTGCTCTTTTCCGTCTTTTAGATTAAAAATAAATTTCACGGCTTCAAACAAATGAGCAATCAAAATTGGCGAATTGAAATCATCCATCAACGCCTCGATGCATTTTTCTTCCCAAGCCTCAATATCAAACGAAGATGTTTCGGAGGTTTTAATATCTTGATTGGAAACGATATTCACCGCTTCCATTAATCTATAAAAACCTTTTTCACTTGCCAAAAGAGCTTCATTGGACAAATCTACCACGCTTCTGTAATGGGCTTGCAAAAAGAAAAAACGAACCACAGTCGGGTGAAAAGCTTTCTCGAAAAACGTATTTTCCCCTGTAATGAGTTCCATTGGCAAAATGGTATTTCCTGTGGATTTGCTCATTTTTTGTCCATTCATTGTTAGCATATTAGCGTGTAACCAATAGTTTACAGGCGAGGTTCCGTTGCAAGCTGTACCTTGTGCAATTTCGCATTCGTGGTGTGGAAATTTCAAATCCATTCCTCCACCGTGTATGTCGAATTTTTCACCTAAATATTTAGTGGACATTGCTGTACATTCCAAATGCCAACCTGGGAAACCTTCGCCCCAAGGCGATGGCCATTTCATAATATGCTCTGGCGAAGCGTTTTTCCAAAGGGCAAAATCTTGTGGATTTTTCTTTTCATCTTGCCCGTCCAACGTTCGAGTGTTAGCGAAAAGTTCATCTATATTCCGCTTGCTGAGTTCGCCGTAATTTCCGCCTTTTTCGTTGTAGGCTCTTACATCAAAATATACAGAACCGTTGCTTTCGTAGGCGTAACCTTTATCCAACAAATCTTTGGTCAGTTCCAACTGTTCTATAATATGTCCTGTTGCCGTAGGCTCGATATTAGGAGGAAGTAAATTAAACAATTTCAACACATTATGAAAATCCACCGTATATTTTTGCACAATTTCCATCGGTTCTAATTTCTCTAATCTGGATTGTTTTACAAAGCGGTCGTTTTCCACCGTTCCATCATCGGTTAGGTGTCCTGCATCGGTAATATTACGAACGTATCTTACTTTATATCCCAAATACATCAGGGTTCTATAAATAAAATCGAAAGACATAAAAGTCCGCACATTCCCCATATGCACATTGCTGTAAACAGTTGGCCCACAAACGTACATTCCAACGTTGCCTTCCAAAATGGGTTTAAAAATTTCTTTCTCTCCCGAAAGGGAATTGTATATCTTTAATGTCATAAAATTCAAGATTTAAGGTTCAA
>JAUNTR010000381.1 GCA_030538575.1 Cruoricaptor ignavus
TTACCTTTTTTGCTTTCCAAAATATCGGCTTTGCGAAGTTCTAATAAAATGCTTTCTAAAAATTTGAGCGGAATTTTTTTGGTTTCGGAAATTTCCGAAATTAGAACAGGACCTTTTCCTCTCTGGTCAACGAGATAAGAAAGGGCTTTGAATGCGTATTGAGATTTTTTTGATAGCATTTTGCAAATTTAAGTTACTTTTGCAAAAAATCAAAAAATAAAAAATGTTTTCTAAGCAAGAAGCCCAAATTATAAAAACCGAATTTTGGACAAGTTTTGGGAAATCTTTCCCTAGAAAATGGTTGTTGTACGATACGAAAATAAAAGATTTTTCCTTTAAATTCTCAGCAACTAATAAAAAAGCAGAAGTCTCGATAGATATAGAAATGAAGGATGAAATCTACCGAAATGCCTACTACGAGAAGATTTGGTCTTTGGAAAATATCTTGGCGGAATACGTTGGCGAGTTTCAAAAAGAAGAATTCTACACCTTAGAAAATGGTAAAATCATCAGTAGAATTTGGGTGGAAAAACAAGATGTTTCTATCTTCAATAAAGATACTTGGCAGGAAATCTATGAATTTTTTGTAGAAAAAATGTCAGCTTTCGAGTTGTTTTATTGGGAATACGAGGATTTTATAAAAGATGTGTAAGGGTTTTAATTTTAAAAAAATCTTCTTTAATATTAAAGTTGCTTAGCATTAATCAGAGTTTTATCTTTACAAAAAAATATAAAAACGTGGCAAAACTGAAAACAATATATTACTGTCAAAACTGTGGTACGCAATTCTCGCAATGGCACGGGCAATGCAAAAATTGCGGACAATGGAATACTTTGGCAGAGGAAATTGTAGAAAAAACGACAACTAAAAACACATCTTCTGACAGAAAGAAAAACCACATCATCAATATCATCGAAGTAGAAACTACCGAAGAACAGCGTATAAAAACCAATTCTGAAGAGTTGAATCGTGTTTTGGGAGGAGGCATTGTTTTAGGCTCGGTCATCCTAATCGGTGGAGAACCTGGCATTGGGAAATCGACACTTTTGTTGCAATTGGCTCTGAAAATGAAAAAGAAAATCCTATATGTTTCGGGGGAAGAAAGTGCTTCGCAAATAAAAATGAGAGCCGACCGACTGACGGATTTGCAAAACCCAAATTGTTTTCTCTTCACAGAAGTTTCGGTGGAAAAAATCATCCACGAGGCAAAAAAATTGCAACCCGACCTAATGATTGTAGATTCCATACAAACCCTGCATTCTCAAGGTTTGGAAAGTTCGCCGGGAACGGTTTCGCAGATAAGAGAATGCAGCAACGAGCTGATAAAATTTGCTAAGGATAACAATACGCCAATTATTCTCGTGGGACATATTACAAAAGATGGGCAAATTGCCGGACCGAAACTTTTGGAACATATGGTAGATGTTGTCCTTAATTTCGATGGTGATAGAAATCATTTGTTCCGATTGCTAAGAGCTAATAAAAACCGTTTTGGTTCGACTTCCGAAATTGGGATTTATGAAATGATTGCACAAGGTTTGAAGGAAATAAAAAATCCATCGCAAATTCTTATTACCAAAAAATCCGAAGAACTTTCGGGTAACGCTATTGCGGTAACTTTGGAGGGTAATCGCCCGATGTTATTGGAAATACAAGCATTGGTAAGTACAGCGGTTTACGGTACGCCACAACGCAGTTGCACGGGATTCGACAGCAAACGACTGAATATGCTTTTGGCAGTTTTGGAGAAAAGAGCGGGTTTCCAACTCGGGGCGAAAGACGTTTTCCTAAACATTACAGGTGGAATAAAAACCGATGACCCTGCATTGGATTTGGCGGTTATTGCATCGATACTTTCTTCTAATGAGGATTTTGCGATTTCGGAGAAATATTGTTTCGCAGGAGAAATTGGATTGAGTGGTGAAATTCGCCCCGTTCCACAAGTTGAACAAAGGATTTCCGAAGCTGAAAAATTAGGTTACGACAAAATTTTTGTTTCGAGTTTAAACAAAATCACAAAAAAGAAATACGGCATACAAATAGAAGAAGTAAG
>JAUNTR010000382.1 GCA_030538575.1 Cruoricaptor ignavus
ATTTTTTATTTGTTTTCCCAATCGCCAAGTCCCGATTTACCAGTGATTATTTTCTCTTTGGTTTTGCTGGAAGAATTATTAAATAAACAAAATTCCCCACTATTATTTGCATTTTCGGTATTTGTATTTTGTATAAAACCGACAATGTTGTGGTTGCCTATTTTTTCTTTTGTGCATTTGTGTTTTTATAATAAAGGAGGGAAATGGCGTTCCATTATTTTTGGTATTGCAATTTTATTTCTGTTTTTCATTAAAAATATTTGGACATTTGGCTATCCTGTTTTTCCTGTTCAGGTTTTAGATTTATCATTTGGTTGGAAACCCAATCCCGAATTTTTGAAAGTTTCTTCGGAAACCGCCATTCAAAAAACTTATGATATGCAATATAGTCTTACCGAAATTCAAAATTTTTCTTTTTCGGAAATGATGATTAATTGGCTGTTTTTAGATGGAATAAAATCATTTATACATATTTTATTCGTTTTGTTTTTGTTGGTATTTACCATTTTCACATTCATTAAAAAAGAAAAAATAATCACGATTTTGTACATTTCAATTTTACTGAAAACCATTTTAGTTCTTGTATTTTCCGCACAATATCGGTTTTTTATAGATGTCTTTTTTGTCGTTGTTTTTGTGATGTTTTTCAAGGGATTTTCTCAGAAAAAAGCGATTAGTTTTTTTACGATTTTATGCATTCCTATTCTCGGTTGCTTATCTTTTCCTGAGTTTTTGCAAAAGCAAATTCCAAGTTTTCGGGTCGGGAGTTTTATGTACGGATTTGATAAAAAACAGTTCTACAAACCTTCTTTCTTTCAATTAAATCAATACAAAACGCATACAATTGGTAATTTAGAGTTCAATGTTCCTATCGGTTATCCTGTCGGTTTCGATATTCCTCAACCTGCTATTTCTCCTTATTTTATGGGAGAAAATTACAAACTTGGGATTTTTCCACAGAAAGTAGGAGAGGATATTCATAATGGTCTTATTTGGAAAAAATTATCGCAGGAAGACCAACAAAAACTGCAAACCATTTTATCTGAAATAAAGGCATCGGAAAAACTTTCTCAATAGAATTTTAAAGGCAAACGATTATTCCTTATATTTGTGGAATGTTTACATTAGGCAATTTTCTTACGCTCTCCACTTTTGGGGAAAGCCATGGTTTGGCTTACGGAGGTATTATTAATAATTTCCCTGCGGGTTTGGTGGTGGATTTGGATAAAGTACAAAGCGAGTTGGATCGCAGAAAACCAGGACAAAGCAGTATCGTAACTCAAAGAAAAGAAAGCGATACCGTGAAATTTCTTTCAGGGATTTTCGATGGTAAAACTACGGGAACACCAATTGGTTTTATTATCGAAAACGAAAACCAAAAATCCAAAGATTACGATCATATAAAAGACACCTATCGTCCTTCTCACGCAGATTATACTTATGACCAAAAATTTGGTTTCAGGGATTATCGTGGTGGAGGGAAATCTTCTGCCAGAGAAACCATCAATTGGGTTGCAGCAGGAGCTTTGGCGAAACAAATTCTTCCCAAAGAGGTTCAGATTAATGCCTATGTATCTTCGGTTGGCGATATTTTTTGCGAGAAACCTTATCAGGATTTAGATTTCGGTAAAACGGAACAAAACGATGTGCGTTGCCCCGATGAGGAAACGGCAGAAAAAATGCTACAAAAAATAAAAGAAATAAAAAAAGAAGGCAACACAATTGGTGGAACGATTACTTGTGTTATCCGAAATTTGCCGATTGGTATTGGCGAGCCTGTTTTCGGTAAGTTGCAGGCAGAATTGGGCAAAGCAATGATGAATATAAATGCCGCAAAAGGCTTTGAATATGGTAGTGGTTTCTGTGGTGCAAAAATGACAGGAAAGGAACACAACGACCTTTTCAATGAAGATTTTTCTACAAAAACCAATCTTTCGGGAGGCATACAAGGTGGGATTTCTAATGGGATGGATGTGTATTTTCGCATTGCATTCAAACCGATTGCAACCATCCTTCGTCCGCAAGATAGTTTTGATAAAACGGGAA
>JAUNTR010000383.1 GCA_030538575.1 Cruoricaptor ignavus
ATGGTTTCTTCATAATTGTTGTGGGAACTTTGGGAATGATGATTCCTGCAAGTGGTGGAATTGGAGCGTTTCATTTTGCCTTAAAAATTGGGATTGGAGCATTATTTCTCTCGGCTGGAAAATCCTTTGATGAAGGCTCGGAAGTTGGTTTGGCTTACGCCTTTATTTCCCATACAATGCAATTGGTAATTATGGTCGTTATGGGCTTTATCTCAATTCCTATTTTAGCAAAAGCGAGAGATAAAATGGCAAAAAATAAAGTTTTATCTTGAAATGAAACCTAAGCATAAAGCAATAATATTGAATCAATTTGAAATTGAAAACATTGAAGATTGTTTACACAATTTTGAAAAGTCATTCCATATTAAATTTGAAAATTGTGAAACAAAAGAATTGAAGAGTTTTGAAGAATTTTGCGAGTTGGCAATTTCTAAAATTAATTTAAAAAACAGCGAAACCTGTACAAGCCAACAGGCTTTTTACAGACTAAGACAAGCATTATTGAAAGAGGAAATAATTGCAAATATTCAAAATCTGAATATTAATACAGAATTAAAATCTTTATTTCCACGAAAAAATAGAAAACAACTAATAAAAAAAATAGAACAAAACTTGGGGTTTCAACTCAATATTTTAAGTGTTCCACAATTTATAATTAATCTTTTAGTTTTATTATTAATTGCCTCTTTTATAATGTTTTCCTTCGATTGGAAAATAGCAATTGCAGGAATTTTCATTTCAATTTTTGGCTTATATCTCTCTAAATTTGGGAAAGAACTTCAAGTAAAAACAATTAGGGAATTAATCAAAAAAATGACCACTCAAAATTACCTTGATGTAAGAAGAGATAAAAATACAGTAAATAAATCCGAACTAAAATCTGTGATTATCCATTGGTTTTCAGAAAATGCTTGTATAGAATCTGAAAGATTACGAGTAGGAAATTTTACGTAAAAAACTTTGCCAAAGACTAAACCTCAGCAAAGTTTTTTTGTTCGTACTGCATACTTTTTAATTCTGAGCGAAATAAAAGCATTAAATTTCTAATTAGGAAACGCTCGTTTCAGCAAACTTTCCACTTTCGGTTCGCTTCCTCGGAAATTTTTATAAAGTTCCATAGGGTCTTTTGTTCCGCCCGAAGAAAGCAAAACTTTGTATTTCTCTGCTATGTCTTCATTGAAAATACCATTGTCCTTAAAGTACTGAAAAGCATCCGCATCCAAAACTTCTGCCCATTTATAAGAATAATATCCCGCAGAATATCCACCTTGGAAAATGTGCGAGAAACTTGTACTCACCGTAGTTTCAGGATGTGTTGGGTAGAGATTGGTGCCTTTGGTTTCGGCAACTTCAAAATCTTTAATGTTGATAACTTGCTCTGCTTTTGTATGATAAGCCATATCCAACAATCCAAATCCGAGTTGTCGTAAAGTTTGGTAACCTTCCATAAAATTCTTGCTTTCCGAGATTTTTTCTATTTTTTCGTTCGGCAATATTTCGCCTGTTTCATAGTGCTTGGCAAAGGTTTTCAAAAATTCGGGTTCGTAGCAATAGTTCTCCAAAAATTGCGATGGCAATTCTACAAAATCCCATTTTACAGAAGTTCCCGAAAGATTAGGATATTGCGTCTCGGCAAGAATGCCGTGCAATGCGTGTCCGAACTCGTGGAACAACGTTGTAACTTCCTGAAACGTAAGTAAACTCGGTGTTTCTTTTGTAGGTTTGGAGAAGTTGCAAACTACGGAAATATGCGGACGATGATTGTCGCCGTTTTTCTGATATTGGTTTTGGAAACTCGTCATCCACGCTCCGGCACGTTTTCCTTTTCTCGGATGATAATCGGTGTAGAGCAACGCTTTGTATTTCCCGTTTTCCTGCACTTCGTAAGTTCGCACTTCGGGATGATATTTTGGGATGTCGGTTCTTTCGGAGAACGACAATCCGAAGAGTTTTTCGGCTAAACCAAATACCGCTTCCTGCACTTTATCCAACTGAAAATAAGGTTTCAGTTCCTCATCATTCAAATCAAATTTTTGTTTTCGCA
>JAUNTR010000384.1 GCA_030538575.1 Cruoricaptor ignavus
ATTAATGGAAATCTTAAACATTCTGGATTTATTTTAGTTAAAAACAGATAAAAAATCACATTACACAATTCGCAAATATATTGCTGATTATTTTTAATCATATAATATTTATTTTTTGTATCTTGCCAGCGAATTTTTAATTTAAAACTTAAACTAATAATGCGTAAAAATTTAATTATTCTGGGATTATTATCCTCAGTATCGTTTTGTGCCCAAAACTTAATCCTTAATGGAAGTTTTGAAGAATGGACACCAAGAAATCCACCTGCCGCACCAGCGGGAATTATCTATGAAACGGAATTGCCCAACAACTGGTTTAAAAGCGATGATGATACGGGAAACATCTACAAATCTGAAACGATGAAAAAAGATGGAAACTACGGACTGGAAGTAGATTTCCCGATACAAAACGGAAAAATGAATCTAAGAGGAAGCAACAATGTTGGTTTGGTAAACGGTGTAACCTACGTTTATTCGGGTTGGTATTTGGATAATGTAGATGGTTATATGAATGTCATCGCAAAATTTCGGGAAGTTTCTCCTATTGTATTGGTAGAAAAATCTGAAAACAGTGCAGAGTGGCAATATTTTGAAATCGAAAAAAAATACGAAACCCCTTGGGCTGATGAAGACAAAGTAAGAGTAGATTTCCTTTTCCAAGCGGAAGGAAACCTAAACAACAGAACAAAAATGTATTTGGACGATTTCCGTATGATAGATAAAGAGCAACTTTCGGTTTCGGATATTAAAGATTTTGAAAAAGGAATTAAACTAAATACGCAAGTAAAAGAAATCCTGAATATAGAATTGCCATCGAAAAGCACGGTAAATCTCTACGACCTTTCAGGGAAAATAATCTTCTCCAAAAGGTTGGATGGGAAAAACGACATCAACCTAAGCGACTTAAATAAAGGCAATTATATCCTACAAATACGCAACGAACAACATAGCGTAAGTAAAAAAATTATAAAGTTGTAAATCCCTCAAAATACCAAAAACCGCAGAATTTCCTCTGCGGTTTTTTTATGTATCAATTAGATTTGCCTAAGCAAAAAAATCAGCCGAAAAATCAATCTTTTAAAGAATATAAAATTCTTGTTGGTGATTTTTTAGTAATAGAAAAACAACAAGTGTTTTTGCTGATTGATTTTTCTGGCTGTTGTTCTTTTTCAATAATGGTTATTAGTTTTTACCCGACATATATAGGCATTGTTTTTTTATAATAGCATTTTTTATCTCAAAAAATATTCTGTCTAAATCCTTACTTAAAACCTCACTCCAAAGTTCAGCAAAAGATGATAATGGTTAGGATGCACTGCTGATTTCTCCGAATTATCGGTATTGAAAACCCTAAACAATCTCGGGCTAAAACCTACAAAATAGTTCCCAAATACATTGTATCTAACATCTCCACCAAAAGAGTAACCAAAATTTTGGGTTCCATTTGTTATAAACTCGGTGTCGTAACCTGGGGCAGTTTCTGTTTTTTTGATGGTAAAAGCCTCAGAATCGCTACGTGTGTACCACAATCCACCATTGGCAGAAAGCGACCATTTTTGGTTTTTAGCAATGTAGTAATGCACCGCTGCACCGATATTGTGGTTGGTAATTTTGTCCCATTTATAGCTTCGCCAATTAGTTCCCAAAGTTGAGGCATAGGTAGCAGCTGCGGCTTCGTTTTTCGCCAAAGTTGTAGAGTTGTCGTTTTGGGCATAAAGATAATATCCTTCTATTGCCCAATTTTTATGAAAATCGTAAGTATAATTAGCTCCGATGCCAATATTTTTTTTATGCTTTTCGGCATCGGTAAACAAAGGTTTTCCTACTAAAACTCCCGCAGAATGATTTTGACCAAACACTTTTCCCACAGATAAACAGATGGCTGATAATATGATATATTTTTTCATTTTTAATTGATTTTTTATTAATATTAATTTTCAAGTAAGGGAAAATCATTACATTTTCAAAACCTCCAATAAATGGTGTATAATTGGCTCTTCCCTCAATGCCAAAAACTAATTTGTCATTTTTCACAATATC